>NZ_JBBAKG010000078.1:0-30452 GCF_040403615.1 Haliscomenobacter sp.
ATCAGCAGTCAGCCATCAGCTTTCAGCTATCAGCAGTCAGCCATCAGCTTTCAGCCAATAGCTCAAATCTGCTGAAGGCTGATAGCTGACCGCTGATAGCCCAAAGCTGACCGCAAAAATAATCAACAATGACAAAAGTCGCACTAGTAACCGGAGGAAGCAGAGGGATCGGATTGGGCATAGTGACCCAACTGGCAAGCCAAGGTTTCAACATCGCAATCAATGGCGTAAGACCCGTAGAATCTGTTCAGGAAGTTCTGGAAAGCATCCGTGCGTTCGGCGTTGACGTCATTTACTGCCAGGGTAACGTTGCTCTAAGTGCCGATAGAACGAAGATTTTGCATGAGGTGAAAGACCATTTTGGCCAATTAAACATCCTGGTCAACAATGCGGGAATTGCGCCTCGCGAAAGGAAGGATGTATTGAGCACCAGTGAAGAAAGCTTTGACGAAGTGCTGAACACCAACCTCAAAAGTTGCTATTTCCTGACCCAGGCGGCCGCCAATTGGATGATTGAACAAAAAGCAACCCAGGCTGACTTTTCCGCTTCCATCATCAACATCTCGTCCATTTCTGCAACGGTTGCTTCGGTCAACCGGGGAGAATATTGTGTGTCCAAAGCCGGCATCAGTATGGTAACCCAACTTTTTGCTGCGCGTTTGGGTGAGCATGACATCCCGGTCTTTGAAGTGCGCCCTGGTGTCATTGCTACAGACATGACAGCGGGCGTGAAAGAAAAATACGACAACCTGATTGCCCAGGGGCTTTGTGTACAACCCCGCTGGGGAACACCCTCAGACGTGGGCAAAGTGGTTGGTGCCCTGGCCATGGGCAGTTTTCCATATTCTACTGGCCAGGTATTTATGGTCGATGGCGGACTTACGATGCCGCGTTTGTAAAGTCACCTCAACTTTTTCCCTATTCAAAAAAAAACACCTACATCAAGATGCAAGCAGAAAAATTAAATGCAGGACAATACAAAGTCACCGCCACCGGCTTTTTAAGTTTGTTTTCCATCGTAGGCATTATGTTCTACGGGCTGCCCTTTTTCTTTGATTTTTGGGTAAAAGACTTTGGTTGGTCCAGGGCGATGGTCACCTCAGGAAACCTGGCGGGAAAGGTCATTGTTGGCCCACTATTTGGTTTTGCCGCAGGTTGGTTCATCGATCGTTTTGGGCCACGGCGACTGATGTTGTCAGGCATTTTGATGGTTGGCGTGGCGGTGATGGGGCTGGGCATCATGCAATCCACCTGGCAATTTTATGTTTTCTATTTTCTGATTGCCCTGGGCTACATGTGCGGTGGGCCATTGCCCAATCAAGTGCTCATTTCCAGATGGTTTAGTACCGCTCGGGGAAAAGCCATGGGCATTGCTTATCTGGGCATTGGGGTAGGGGGCATGTTGGTGCCGCATATTGCCCGTTGGTTGAATCAGGAGGCAGGCTGGCGTATGGCCCTGACTGTGCTGGGCATCATCATCATTGTGGTAGCCTTTCCGATGGCCTGGTTTGTCAAGGAAAATCCCGATGAACAGGTTGAAGAACATAAAACACCAGAGCCAAAAGTCTCTTTAGCCAGTGTCTTAAAAAGCAAATCCTTCTATTTATTGGCAATCGGGAGCATGTGCTCCATTGGCGCAGTAGCGGGTGTCAGCCAAAACCTCAAATTGTTTTTGAGCCTGGATTTGCAATACACCCAAGGCCAGTCTGCCAACATCATGTCGCTGGTCTTGGGTTCAAGCATTATCGGGCGCCTGTTGATGGGCTGGTTGGCGGACAAGTTTCCCAAAAAATACGTCATGCTGCTCATCTACGCCATCGTAACCCTGGCCATTTTGCTGTTGTACAACACGACTACCCCGACGGCGATCTATGTGTTCGCTGTCCTCTTTGGCATTGGACTGGGCGGCGATTACATGATCATCCCACTGATGGCCGCAGAATTGTTTGGGGTCAAAGTGATGGGACGCGTGATGGGACTTGTGTTGACTGTAGATGGCCTAGCCGAAGCTTTTGGCCCCATCATGGCTGGTGCCTTGCGCGATAGAACGGGCAGCTATGCCATGGGTTTTACGGTTTTAATTGTGCTTTCGGTGATTGGGTGCGTTGCGGTAGCGCTGTTGCCGCGTGGGAGAAAGGATTGAAGCATGCGCTTAGGCTCAACAAATAAAAAATAGGTACCACTTTCCATTACTTACCTTGGGCTATGTTCCTAAAATCATGCGAAAAATACTTTCCTGGTTCATCCGACCACCCGGCCTTAGTTGACCAATTGGGGCAGCTGAGGTAAATTTGAGAAAACTAAAACAATTACCTAATATTGAAGAAATTATTGAAGGAGATATCCTCGCAGAAATCAAGGCTTATCGAGCTGAAAAAGAAAACAAAATGACAAAAACAATTTTAATCATCGGAATGGGACAAGGTTTGAGCCTTGCTATCGCCGAAAAATTTGGCCAAGAAGGTTATAAAATTGGTATGATTAGCCGCAGCCAGGACAAACTGTTGCAGCTGAAAAACCAATTAGCTGAACAGAATATTGTTTCGGAATTTGCAACAGCAGATGTAGCCAATACTCCTGAAATGATTGCTGCCATTCAATCGATCAAAAGTAAACTTGGGAGCATCTCAATTTTGCAATACAATGCCGTAGACTACCGAATGAAGCCGCTGATGGACGAAACAGTGGACGACTTAACCAACGGTTTTAAAATAAGTGTAGCCAATGCTTTTGCCGCCACCAAAGAATTACTTGCGGACCTAAAAGAAAACAAAGGTTCAATTTTACTCACCGGTGGAGGTTCGGCCAATTATCCGAACCCCGACATGGCCTCAATTTCCATGGGTAAAGCAGGATTGAGGAATCTGGCCCTCCAACTTCACCAGGTTTTAAAACCCGAGAATATCTTTGTAGGAACAATTACAATAAGTGGTTGGATAAGCCCAGAAAGCCAAACCCACACGCCTACAATGCTTGCTGAAAAATTCTGGGACTTGAATCAAGCAAGGAATCAAGTTGAAATCATCTATTAAATAAGTCGATATGGCACACAAAGATTTAGATTAAAAATGAGCACTGAAAAATTCCATCACTTCGGGATCTCTTTTGGGGTAATCCTGGCAATTTTTATTTCAAGTCTGGCTTTTTCGTCGACAGATCCCCAAAGGCCAGAAGAGGTATGGGTCATTCGATCGGTTTTAGACAAACAACCCCGCATGCTCACCCTTGCTTTGGATTCCGCCTGTTACCTTGCCTATAGCCTGACTCGGTGTCAGTTGTATAAAGCCTGGAAAGGTGGGGTTTCTCTAGATGGTGCTCCTTATACCGATAAAAAAGAAATTCAACCAAGCTCATGGGGAGCCAGTTATTGGACAGACAGCACGCGTACCAATCGCTGGAGGGCGGAGAAAAACGGAATCAGTGTGTTAAACAAAATCATCCACAAAGGCTATAGGCTAAAAAACAATCAAATCTTCCTGCGTTTTGCCCTGGTTTTAAGCTCATCTGACACCGTTTGGGTTGAAGAAAGTCCAGAATTTGTTCGAGCTAAATCAGGTAAAATTGGCTTGGAAAGAACCTTTAAAACCTTGAATGTTCCAGCAGGCGTAGAGTTGAATCTAAGCGCTACCGGAACCCAAATCGCCCTGAAACCAAATGGCACTACCAGCTACACCGCCTATTTCAACCCTTTGCCGGATCAAGTTCCGCCTATCCCCAAACCAGATCCAATCCACGCAGGCAGAGCATTGATGGATAAAGCTGATTGTTTTACTTGTCACAACATTGACGAAGATGAAGTGGGCCCTTCCTTCAAAAAGATCGCTCAAAAGTACCGCTACGATCAAAAAAATGTGGTGCAACTGTCCCTTAAAATAAAGAATGGGAGTCGTGGAACCTGGGGAAATAGCCTAATGAATCCGCATCCAAACTTAAACAGTGCCGATTTAACCGCGATCGTGGAGTATATTTTTACCTTAAAACCCAAGGAACCCGCGCTTGTTGCCAAAAAATCGGCAAAAAACACCCAGGATTTGCCTTTAAAATCCAAAGAACAAGGCTTTGGTGCACCATTAGAAGGTGTTCATCCCAGCTTTGACCTGGTTAATTTACATACTGCCGCATTCAAGCCTCGGGTAGGTGGATTGGCATTTCTCAGCGATGGGCGTTTATTGGTCACCACCTGGGATAAGGTAGGAGGGGTGTACTTGCTGGATGGAGTCACAGGTGGTGATGCAAGCAAAATTTCGGTGAAGCGCATTGCTTCTGGATTGGCGGAACCCTTGGGTATTGAAGTCGTCAACGACGAAATTTACGTTTTGCAAAAACAGGAATTGACCAAACTAGTAGACCTGGATGGTGACGAGGTCATTGATGAGTACCAGACCATCTGCAACAGTTGGGATGTAAGCGCAGATTTTCATGAGTTCGCATTTGGCCTGGTGTACAAAGAGGGGTATTTCTACGCTACACTCTCCATGGCGATGCGGTTGAAACCAGATGAAAAACAGTTGCCCGACCGTGGTAAAACCATTAAGATCGCTAAAAATGGCAGTTTTGAAGTGGTCAATTTTGGTTTGCGCACCCCCAACGGCATTGGGTTGGGGGTCGATAATGAGTTATTCGTCACCGACAATCAAGGCCAATGGCTTCCAGCCAATAAACTGATTCATGTCAAAAAGGGAGAATACCACGGCATGCAATGGGGTTGGTTGAGTGCCGATCCGGCTCCCGAAATGGCCATGCCAGCGATTTGGTTGCCCGAAAACGACATTGGCAATTCACCTTCTGAACCCGTGCTGATTCGGGAGGGCATTTTTAAAGGCCAAATGTTGCACGGTGACGTGACGTTTGGCGGCATAAATCGGGATTTTTTGGAGAAAATAGAGGGACAATACCAGGGCGCTGTATTCATGTTTTCACAAGGGTTTGAGGCAGGGGTCAATCGCTTGCGTTGGGGCCCCGACGGCGCCTTGTATGTAGGGGAAGTAGGCATGATGGGCGGTGGCTGGAGCTGGAGAGACCGCTTGAGTGGGCTTCAACGGCTAAAATACAATGGGAAATCTACGTTTGAAATGTTGGCCGTAAGGGCTCAACCCAAAGGTTTTGAAATAGAATTCACCGAACCCCTAAAACAGAACACCATCATACGTCCAGCTGATTTGTGGATGCAGCAATGGTGGTATTTGCCGACCAAAAATTACGGCGGCCCCAAAATGGATTTGGAAAAACTAAAACCTACCCGAATCACGATTTCAGCAGACCGGAAAAGGGTTGCTATTGAAGTACCTAACCTCAAGCCCAAACATGTGGTCTATTTTCAATTGCCGAAACAACTCAAAAGCCAAAGCGGGCAATCCCTCTGGTCAGGTGAAACCTGGTACACCTTGAATGTTATCCCTCGAAACCTATAAATAAATATGAAACACTCGAACACCCGCCGCATCAGCCGTAGAGCATTTGTCAAAACTGCAGGTTCGGCCCTGGCATTAGGAGCAGTAGGTATTCCTCCGGTTTCAACATTGGCTAAAAGGCCGTCCTCTCCCATAAAAATCAAGCGGGTAGATGCTGATTTTGAAAGAGAGCCCCTTTATCCGTACCGCTTTAAAGGCAGCGCCATTACCAACAGTTGGCAAACGGTTGCTTTTCTGGAATCAGAATCAGGCATTCAAAAAATCGGATTGGCGACGCAAGGGGTGCTCTGGTCGGATTCAAGGGTTTTTGCAGGCCATAGCGAAAGTGCCGGAAATGCCTTGATGTACAACATGAGCGAGTATGCTTTGCAATTGATCAAAGGCACTTCTTTTACCAATCCGGTTGAACTTCTTGATTTGATTTTGCCCGAAGTATTGGCTTATGGCAAAAAAATAACCGGCATCTCCGACCTTCGAAAAACGTTTGCCCTAAATGCTTTGGTTGGTTTGGACAATGCGGCCTGGCTGCTGTATGCGGCAGAAAATAAAATAACCCAATTCGACGACTTGATACCCGCAGCCTATCAGCAGGGCTTATCGCATCGGCATACTCAAGTGGCCAGCATTCCCGCTTTCAGTGTAGGTACCACGCCAGAGCGCATCAAAGCCGCCGCCGATGAAGGCTATTTTATCCTGAAATTGAAAACCGGCGCTGCGGGTACACAAAAGGAGATGTTGGAAAAAGACCTTGCTTTTTTGACCGCTGTACACAAAGCCATCGGGCATTACGAAACACCCTATACCAAAAGTGGCAAAATTCCCTATTATTTTGATGCCAATGGCCGGTATGAGCACAAAGATACCCTCCAAAGATTTATAGACCATGCCCACAAAATAGGCGCGCTTGAACAAATTGCCGTGATTGAGGAGCCTTTTGATGAAAGCAATGAAACTTTTGTAGGGGGCTTCGGGGTAAGAATTGCCGCCGATGAAAGTGCCCACACCGTTGAGGATGCTGCCATTAAAATTGAACAAGGTTATGGGGCCATTGCGGTAAAAGCGATTGCCAAAACACTAAGCATGACCATGAAAATCACCCAGTTGGCCGCTGAAAAAAAAGTTCCCTGCTTTTGTGCAGACTTGACCGTAAACCCCATCTTGGTGGATTGGAACAAAGCGGTGGCCGCAAGATTGGCTCCTTTTCCCGAAATGAGCATCGGCTTGCAAGAAACCAACGGGCATCAATATTTCAAACGCTGGGATACGTTGATGTCTTATCACCCTAGAGCGACTGGCTCATGGGTAAAAGCACAAAATGGCGTGTTTCACACCGATGCCACATTTTATGCCGAAAATGGAGGCATTTTTGATGTTCCACAGCATTATATGGACTTGTTTTTATCGAAGTAGGCGCTGGTGGTTTTGTACCGTTTACAAGCAAAACTAACCCGCAATACTGCGTTTTTGGCGTCATTGAGAAAGCGTGTTTTCAACAGGGAGACCAGTGGGAAATACAAAAGCCTGACTCCTACGCATTGATCTGGGTTAAGTTCGTTTGCGCTGCTAAAAAGGATACCCAATCGCCAAATTGATCACCATATTCTTATTGGGTAAATTAGCAGCATAAGGCACTTTTAATGGGAAGGCGAAGTCCAGGCGCAACAGCAAGATGGTGAAATCCAGGCGGAGGCCAAAACCGGCATCAATGGCCAATTCGTTCAAAAAATTGCTGCTGAATTGTGCACCTGGTTTCAAGGGGTCTTCATTCAACAACCATACATTTCCGGCATCTAAAAATAAAGCGCCTTCGGCGATGCTGAACAGCTTGGGGCGGTATTCAGAATTGAACTCCAATTTGATGTCGCCCGACTGATCGGGTAGAAAAAGCGCCCCTGGATTGCCAATGTTGGGCGGGGTGTAACGCCCTGGGCCGACGGTACGGCTGCGGAAACCCCGCAGACTGTTGTTGCCCCCGGAAAAAAACTGTTTCACAAAAGGAAGTTGTCGGCTATTGCCATACGGATAGCCAAAACCCAGAATGAGGCGATTGGCCCATTGGCTGCTCCGATTGACCTGTTTGTAATAGCGCAGGTCAATTTCTGCTTTGGCAAATTGCGCATATTTTACCCCAAATATTGTCCCTACCTCGTTGTTTTTCCAATTGGAACCATTCAACAATCCGGCAATATTGCCCGCTATATCCAACAGCCCGTTGAAATAAATACCTGTCCGCCGATTGGAACCGGCGAGTTGATTGAAGTTGTAAGTATAGCTCGAACCGACAATAAATTGCTGCTCTACAATCTTGGCCAGCGAAGGATTTTTGGCAATGCTGTCGATGTACTGTTGCGCAATGGTCAGTGGTTTTACATAATTGAAGGTAAATGGATTGAGTTGGTGTTCTTTTTGCAGGCTTTCTTTCCATGTGTACCCGAAATTTCCCCGAAAACTGTTGAGCGTATACAGGTTTTGGCGATTCAACAATTCGTATCCCAGCAGTAGGTTGGTTCTGGGTACAAATTCACTGCGGCCTCGGATGTTCAGGAAAGGAACGACAAAACGAGGGATGCTCAACGCAACTTCCCCGCCTACCCGATATGGATTTGATTTTCCAAAATTGCCACTGACCTGCACTTCGGTGCTTCCAAACAAGTTTATCGACAACTGTTCGGCACCCCGAAAAATATTGCGGTGCCGCCAACCTAAAGTTATTTGGGAACCGACGAGGTTATTGGTTTTGGAGGTTCCGGTAAGTTCTGCGCGCAAGGATTTTTTGCGCAGGGGAGTGAGGTAGTAAAATGCATTCAACTTGGCGCCATTGCTGTCCAGCACCGCTTCAAAGCGGTTTTTAACAAACTTAAAACTCCCCAGGTTGATCAGCCAACTGAGCGTGGTATTGTGGTCTTTTCGGCTGTACAAATCACCGGGCTGGAATTGCATGCTTTGTTCAAAAACACGTTGTTTGAACAGCCGGGAAGAGTCAATGACGTAATATCCCGCATAAAATTCGGCATTTGACAAGCTGGTATCCTGGTTGGCAGTAGAGAGGTTGTAATTCGGATAAATGTAAACATTGTTGATGCGGTAGGTTTGCCGGGCTGCTGCGGGCGTTGCCGGTTTTACCTGAATGTACAAGTTTACTTCATGCTGCCCCAGGGTACTGTCGGTTTCTATGAGCAGGTATTCTTCACTGAAGTAGTAAAATCCTTTTTCTTTCAGGTCGATGTCGATGCGCGTCCTTTCGCCTTTGATCAGGTCGAGGTTAAAAGGGTTTCCGGGCTTCAATAGGGTTTTTGACTGGGTGGAACGAATGGCACTCTCAAGGATGCCGCTGTCGGCAGGAAAAGTAATCTGTTTGATTTTATATTCAGGCCCAGTTGCTACGGTGTATTCTGCGCTGGCTTTTTTGCCTTTTACCGTAGTGTCTCCTTGAACTTTCACTTGAAAAAAGCCCCGGTTTTCGAGATAATTGTCCAGTATTCTGGCGTTTTGACCCAGTTTTAGCTCACTGAGTAAAACCGGAGCTTCGCCGTATTTTCGGCGCAACCAGGCACCCAGGCCTTTTTCACTGCCCAGGTTGTACACCCACAGTTTGAAGGGCATTCCTAAAATTCGACTATTGGGCTGGGGTCTGGTCAGGCCTAAGAGCGTACTTTGTAGGGCTTTTTTTTGTTTGGAGGGTAGGGTAGTCCGGGTCATTTTTATCCTTGCTCCGGTATACAAAGCGTCATTTTCGGGAACGGATCTGGTGGTACTGCAACCCATGAGCAGCAGGATTAGGGATGCAGTGAAAGTATAGAATATGGGAACGGTGAGCTTATTCTTCATCTTCTTCCTTTCTGGTGTTGTTCATCAAAGCAGGATCTGTGCCTATTTTCCGGTTCAAAGGGGGATTGGCGGGTTTTTCTGGCGGGAGGTTACCCTGTTCCTTTCTTTTTCTTTCCTTGGCCATCCCTCGCCGCATTTTTCTGGCCTCAAAAATTTCTTTAAACTGGTCGTAATCAACCGAAATTACAAATCCGATTCCGGTTTCTACTACATACCCATCTACTACGCCTTCATATTTGTTGCGCCGATAGGCCCTCAGCAGGTACCTGCCATCCTCTGTAAGCAGGTATTCTACATTCAGATTGGGCGAGGCGCTATTGCCCCCTGTGCCCGTTTCATTGGTTTGGCGACCTCCTTCCAATTCAAAATTGGTACCAATAGAAACGTTCAATCTGTCGTTGAGCAAGCGCTTGGAAAGGCCAACATTCAAGTCGGTTTTGTTTTGCAAACTCCCCGAAGTATAATCCTCTGAAGAAACGACGTCAAAATTGAGGTCTACTCCGGCAATCAAACCACTGGCCAGGTTATTCAATTGTTCGGTAAGCATTTTGCTGACACTATGGCGGGCCAAAGCTCCTGCATTGATTAAGCCTTCTGCGCTTTCAAAAGGATTTTCCGAGATGAACCGATTCAGCAAGAGCAAGGCAAATACCTGCTTGTTTAACTCGGAAGGTTCGGCCTTGAGCTGATTCAACCGCATTTCCACCTGGGTTGCAATGGCATTGTCGATGCGTACGGTACTTTCTTCCGGTAAAACTATGTCGAAGGTAAGAATCGGTTGCAGGAGCGATCCATCCATGTTCAGATGCACCTCAAATGGAAGCTTTTGTTGGTAACGCAGGTCAGTTCTGGCCACGGTAATCTGGTCCTGAATGAGCTCCACGGCAGAAGTATTGGCTACATACACGGCCGTGATGTCCACCAGTGCATTGGTGGGTTCGCCGATCCAAGTAATTTTGCTGCCTTTTTGAATGTCGAAACGCCGATGGAGAAAATTGAAGGACATTTCGTACGCGCCTTCTTCCAATTCATAAGAGCCAGTAAGGGTTATTTTTCCACTTTTGTCGATACCGCCATTCAGAACGGCTTCTCCCTGGAGTCGGAGAAAATCGCCATTGCCTTCATCAATGATCAGATTTAGAACGGCTTTTTTATCTACTTCAATGTTTACCGAAACGTCCATTCCCTGGAGGCTGGTATTGTTCAGGGTGTCCAATTGCCTCAAAAACAAAGCGTCGTTCAGGGGGGCATCTTTGTCTACAAATACCACTATGCCCTCGCGTTCCACTACACCCGGTTGTTCTTGGGGCAGTACGGCCGTTAGCCGGGTGTCTTTATTGATGCGCAGCGTACCATCTACAACCGGAGCCAACTCGGTGCCCGAAATTTTTAAATTGGTGTCAAAAAAGAGTTGACCGTAATACAGGTTGTTGTCTTTTTTGCTGGTATTCAGTGCTTTAAAGTCCTGGGCGCGCACACTCAGGTCAAATACATAATTCAAGTAATTGGTTGTATTGGCCCTTCCATTGATGGTGAGCTTGTTTTCTGCGGAATCCCGAATGGTAAAAGAATTGAACCGCAGTCCCTGGTTGTTTACGGCGATGATTTGTTCATTGTCAATTTTAAACACACTGTTGAGCATGGTAATGACCAGACTGGTTTCGTTGAAACCCAGACTCCCAGCAATGTCGGGTGAAGTGGGTTTATTGCCAATTTTTATGTTGCCCGTCAGGTATCCTTTTCCATTTCTGATGTTGCCCATACTGATGCCTTCCAGGGTACTCCATTGCAAACTTTTGATGGCCAGGTTAAAATCCATCGTGCTTTTGTCTCCCGCTTTGAGGTAATAGTTGCCGGTAAGCGCTACCTCGTTGCCATGCCCTTTGATGGTGACGTCGGTGGCAAAAACACTAGACTTGAGGTTGTCGATTTTAGCATGGACATCGCCGAGGGTATCCCCTTCTACGGCAAGGTTATTGATGTTCAGGTCGGCAGTAAAGTTGGCTTGCGTACTCAGGTCATTCAAGACAATGCTTCCGTTCAAGGTGCCATCGGCAAACAAAGAATCTACCTGCGCAAATCCAGTCAGGGTGGACAGCCGGAATTTTTCGAAATTGATTTCCAAGGGGCTATCGGCGGTACTGTCCCTGCTGTTGATGATCAGGTGTTGATCGTTTTTGCTCAAATCAAAATTACGGGCATTGACCTGGGTGAGACTGAACCGAATCAGATTGTTGCGACCAATGAACCAAGGCTCGTAATTCAGCAATAAACTATCCGGATGCAACGCTACCGAATACAGCCCTCCAGATTCCTGGCTAAAAAGACCAGCGAGCAGGTATTTGTCCCGTTTGGAGCGATCTCTGATCCGCAAACCAAAATCCACCTGATTGTGGGCAATACTTGCCCGCAATTGGGTGCCAAGTAAAGCAAAGTTTTCTCCATTGCTGATTTCCGCTACGGTGGTGTTGAAGCGGATTTGATCCCCCTGGGTTCGGGCACTGAGGTTTAGCCCGACAATTGTATTGGATCCAAACACAATGTAGGGGGAGCTCAAATGGGCATCCCATCCTGCTGCGCTGGAAAAATGGGCATCCAGGGCGATGTCGTCCATGCGTTGCAAATCGGGCAAAAAAGCCCTGATTGCCACGTGGTCGGTAAGGGCTGCCTGGAGGGTAAAGTCATACAGCAGGGCGGTGTCAGAGGCGGTACTATCGGTGATGGCATAATAAGGCTGGATGGCTTGGATAAAAATAGCTCCCAATTGAGTCAGTTTGTACTGGCCGCTGAGGCTAGCCTGGGCAAAGTCTGTGCTCAGGTTGAGCGATTGCTGCCCGTTTTTATACCTGGCCACCAACTCAACAGAGTCCATGCTGATGCGCTGGTTGTTGAGCACGAGTAAAGAGTTGAGCAAATAAACCTGCCCGGTTAAACTATCCAAATTCAGCGCCGGAACATTTGCCTGGACAATGCCCCGGTAAACGATGGGATCGGTGCTGAGGTGAAGTGGGCCAGTTTTTAAGCTGTCAATGTTCAGCTTGGCGGCAAAACAGGGATAAGCTCCACCCAATTCCCCTTCGGCTTGCACTGCAAAATGAAGGTTGGGATCTTTCATGCCACCACGCAGATCAAATTGTTGGTGATCTAAGGTTGCATCCAGCTGAAAATTGCGGTAGTTGTATTGGTTGTAAACGACGCTGCCGACCACCCCCTGAATGGCCACCTTGGCTGTTTTTACAGCATAACCTTTGCCTTGTACTTTAAAACTGGCGCTGAGTGAACCCAGCGTTTCCTGCTGTTGAATGATTGTACCGATTTGCAATGCTTGTACCGCGATGGTGGCTGTGTAAGCCGCTTTTTCCGAGTAGGCGGCATTGCTGATGCTGCCATCCAACTGGGCGTTGCCCAAATCGGTAGCCAATACCAGCCCTGCTGTCAGGTTTGCAGCGTTGCCTTTTACCGTCCCTTGGAGCGACATAGAATCAGGCAACGTAATGCTGTCGGGAATACTGTTCGGGGGCGCAAACAGCAAGGCGTCATGGCGGCTGGTGCGGAATTGCTGAATATCGAGGTCTACTGAAAAATGATCCGGGTCGGTCGCGTTGTTGATGGTTCCCGAAAGGTCGGCCTGGGTATTTTCAAAACCGCTGAACTGCAATTCCTTGATCTTGAGCCTGGTTAGGCTACCCTCCATCCGGCTATTGAGCTGAAAGATGTCATCGGGGTTTTTGAAGCCCACTTGATCGGCCAGGTAAGGTGCAAAAGTGAGGATGTCCTTTACCTGGATGCGGCTGTGCACGATGTCCAAATCTAGCCCCAACAGCTCCGGTTTTAATTGTACGGCTTCAATCGAAGGATAACTGAAGGTGGCCCTGCGGCGAATGGAGGAACCGGGGGTTTTGACCCACAACTTTTCCAACCGCACTTCATGGCTTGTGTATTGAAAATTTGCTCGCAATTGTTGCAGGATAAACCCACTTCGTTCTTTCGTGCTCCCTTTGGTGACCCTGAGGGCGATGGTATCCTGGTAGTACAAAAAATCGTTGCCAAGTAGGGTTAGGTTTTTGAAGTTCAGGTGGGCGTAATCCATCCCTCGTTTTTGGCGGGCCTGGGTATTGTCATTGTAAGTGAAATTGTTGTTGGAGAGACGGACGGCATCGGCAGTGAATTTCCAGGGCAGGTATTCAGTTGGTATTTCCTGCTTGGTTTGGGTGGTCAGTTTGATGACTTCTGGAGCAGCTTGTGCGTTCAGATCGACTCGGCCTTCAAAATCACTTAGCTCCAGGCTGCGGAGGGCGATCAGGCTTTTTTCCAGGTCTATATTTTTCGGAAAAATGTTCAGGCGTTTGAACTTAAACTTCGTCTTCAGGGCAGCGGCCTCATTGCTGTAAGCGAGGTCTACGTCTTGCAGGAGTGTTTGTTGATTGGTCAATTTGAAATATTCCGGTTTTTCGTTGACCACTTCAGGATCGGGATTGGTATTGACGGCGATAAGCTCCAGGGCTGTGGTTTGGTTGATCCGCCCCCTTAAGCCACGAATGGCAATGCTGGGCACATCGTATTCCAGTTTGGTCGCGTCGACGCGTGCGATGCGCAACTGTGCATGCTCAAGGTAAACATCAACGTCATTGCCCGTCACGACATCCAAAAATACCAGGCGGGTATCGTCCACAATCAATTTTTCTACCGCCATGATGAGGGTAGAGCTGTCTTCCGGGACTGGAGTCTCCTTACTTACAAAAGCATCCACAATAAACTGGTAATTGAATGCCTGATTCGGCTGTTGTCGCTTCAGCTTCAGCGTAATGCCGTTTAAGTTGATCTCATTGATTTGCACCCGGTTGTTGAGCAAGGGAAGCAGGTCGATGTCAATTTTCAATTGGTGGCCAGCCAGCAAGGTATCTTTGCTTTGGTCTGCGATATACACCCCTTCCAGCACCAGTATTTTGGGGAAATGGATGTCCAAGCGCTGGATGGATAATTGGGTATGCAGTTTTTGCTCCAGATAAGTGACAATTTTTTTTCTGGCAAAATTCTGAACTGACTTGGTTTGAAGGAGGAGCAGCAACAAGGCAAGCAACAACAAAATGCACAGCAACAAGACAATCGTCCCGCGGCCAATTTTTGCTAAAAGAGGCCTGGTTTTTTTTGTTGCTTTGCTTTGTAGCATGAGAATAGGAATGAACACATGCCAATTTTAAATAAAATGGCTACTGTGTTAACCCCCCCGGTTGCGGAATAGTTGTGGGGTACGGTGATTCATCCTGCTTTAGCACTGATTATTGTGCATCTGTTGAATCAATTTTTATTGGCTGGTTCATGATTTCCGCCGAAATTTTATCATTTTTTTGGCGAAAACCATTAAAAATATTATCTTTCCGCCAGAATAAGGCATTAATAATGGCGAAAATAATCGGAAGACAAGCAGAAATAGCGTTGCTAAAATCTTTATTGAGCGTAGATGGCTCAACCTTTGCCGCCGTATATGGGCGCAGACGGGTCGGCAAGACTTTTTTAATCCGCAATGTTTATGACGGTCAATTTACCTTTCAATTGACAGGTCTTGCAAACGTAGATTTGTCGCATCAATTGACCAATTTTCATGCGGCGTTGGTGAATTACTTCCCGGATTTTGAAGACCAACCCATCGCTACGACTTGGTTTCAAGCCTTTCAACAACTCATCAAAGGCTTTGAAACCTTGCCTAAAACAGGTAAAAAAACGATATTTTTAGATGAGTTACCGTGGTTAGATACCCCTAATTCATTCTTTATTTCAGCCTTAGAACATTTTTGGAATAGTTGGGCGAGTGCACATTCTGACATTAATCTTGTTGTTTGTGGCTCGGCAGCTTCATGGATCATCAACCAACTCATCAACAATACAGGCGGGTTGTACAATCGTGTAACGCACCTTATTTACCTTGAACCCTTTACTTTGGCAGAGTGCGAAGCCTTCTTTAAGGATAAAATACCCAGTTATGACCGTTACCATATTTTGCAGTTGTATATGGTTTTTGGCGGTATTCCCTTCTATCTAAATGCCATAGACCCCAGCAAAAGTGCGGCTCAAAACATTAATGATTTGTGTTTTAAAGTTCGTGGGAAATTCCGCAACGAATTTGATAAACTGTATGCCAGTCTTTTTAAAAAAGCCGACAAACATATTGCCGTCATCGAAGCGCTTGCTCAACATTCAATGGGGATGGAACGACAGGCTCTTTTGAAAGCCGCTAAATTACCCGACGGCGGCAATACCACCACGGTTTTGAGGGAGTTGGAAGAAAGTAGTTTTATCAGGAAATACCATACTTATGGCAAAAATAAGAACAAAGCCTTGTATCAATTAACGGACTTCTATTCCTTATTTTACCTCAAATTCATCAAAAACAATAGCCAATATGACGATGATTTTTGGATTAATGGTTTGGATCAACCCAATGCCAGAGCTTGGAGTGGCTATGCTTTTGAACAAATCTGTCTCCTTCATCTCCCACAGATTAAGCAGGCCTTAGGTATCGGCAGCGTACAAACCCAATCTTCGGCTTGGCTTGGTAGCGACGGTTACGAAAAAGCCCAAATTGACTTGTTGATTGATAGACGCGATCAAGTGATCAATCTCTGTGAAATGAAATTCTCCATCAAACCTTTTACGATCGACAAAGCCTATTCCGAAGATTTGCGCCGCAAAATGGGTGTCTTTAAAAACAGCACCAAAACCACAAAAGCGATTTGGCTGACGTTTATCAGCACCTATGGTTTGACCCCAAATGCTTATGCGCAATCGCTTGTACATACTTCTTTGACCATGAATATTCTGTTTGATTATCCGTAAAAGTGCTCAGCGATTTCCAGGAACCAAAAGCCACCATGCAAAAAAATCCAACATCACAGGCATCCATCACCCCTCCATTTTCTTCCGATACTCCACCGGGCTTTCCTGAAACTGCTTGCGGAACAAGCGATTGAAATTCGACAGGTTTTTAAAGCCCGACTCATAACAAATGTCGAGAATTGACAGGTCGGTTTCTTTCAACAAACGGCAACTCTCGTTCAAACGCATTTCGATGACAAAGCTCAGAAAGGACTTCTGTGTACGTGATTTGAAATAGCGACAAAAGGCCGATTCGGACAAGTTGGCCAATTTGGCAGCAGCCTGGATGCTGATGTCGTTTTTGTAGTGCAGCAGGGCATATTCCAGCACTTTCTGCATCTTTAAACTGTCTTTGACATTGATGCCGCTGATGGTATTGATGGAGAGAGGCTGCAATTCGGAGGAACTAGACAACAAGCCAAAGATTTCAATCAAACCCTTCAAACGTCCAATTTTGCCTGCCGCTAACATCTCATACAGGATGGTTTTTATTTTTTCTCCGGTTTCGCCCAAAACCATGACGCCATTCATGGATAAAGCGAGCACTTGTTTCATCTCGGTCATTTCCGAACAGTTGAAAAAGTGTTTGCCCAAAAAACTTTCCAAAAACTGTACGACAATGGAGCTGGGTTTGACACTTGAGCCAACTTGGTAAAACGAATCATCGGCTTTGAACAGGTGGGGGACGTTTTTGCCAATGAAGGCAATTTCTCCTTCCTGGTAGCTGGAAAAACTGTTGCCGATGAACTTCATGCCAAAACCCTTTTCGCAATACACCAGTTCGTATTCTTCATGAAAATGCCAGGGCGTTTCAAAGTGCGGCGACACGTACCGATTCACGATGAACGAACTTCCCGTAGAAAGAGGAAGCTTTTGGAAAAGGGCATTTTTGGTTAACTTTATTTTAGTCAAAATAGTATCATTAAAAGTTTGTTTGTAGTGGCAAGATAGCAAGAGGAGTTGTTTTTTTGTGTACCTTTTCATTTTACACCAATACATTGGTATTATTTTGACCAAGCCCTACATCAAAATTCAGCAAGACAACGATGAAAAAGTTACCATTTCTCCTTTTGTTTCTGCCACTCATCGCCTTATGGCGTGGTATAGTTCCCCAAGAGCTTGCCCCGCCGGTTAATGGAGGGGACTGGGCTCATTTCGGGTATGACCCGAGTCAGAGCAAATTTTCACCGTTGGATGCGATCAACCTCAAAAATGTACAACAGCTAAAAGAAGTTTGGCACCATCAGGAATCCGCCGATGGATCGAGCATTTTTTTAAATCCGCTGGTGGTAAATGGCAAAATGATCGCCTTGATGCCTTCCAATAAACTGGTCGCACTGGACGCCAGCAACGGGAAATTGATCTGGGAATTTGTGCCCGATGCTTCGGATATCTACAATTGGACCAAAGGAATAGCCTACCGCAAGGGCAGCAAAGGCAAACCTGATGCCATTTTATTCGTAGCAGGATCAACCCTTTATTCGATTGACGCCTCCACTGGGAAGCCGATGCCTAGTTTTGGCAAAAACGGGAGAGTCGACTTTTACACCGGACTTAGCGTAAGTAAGGACAGGCGCAACGAGGTGGCCGTAAGCAGCAATGCCCCCGGCGTGATTTACGATGACCTATACATCATTGGTTGTAAAGTGCCCGATGAATTGCCTTCAACGTCCGGAGACATCCGCGCTTTCAACGTGAATACTGGTAAGTTGGTGTGGACTTTTCATACCATCCCCAAAGCGGGTGAATATGGCGCAGATACCTGGCCGGCTGGTGCCCGCGACAAAAATGGCGGGGCCAATTGTTGGGGCGGTATGGCTTTGGATGAAAAAAGAGGCATCGTGTACGTCCCTACCGCCTCTCCTTCTTTTGACTTTTATGGTGCTGATCGGGAAGGCCAAAACCTTTTCGCAAATTGTTTATTGGCTTTAGATGCCAAAACAGGCAAAAGAATCTGGCATTTCCAAACGACCCACCACGATTTGTGGGATCGCGACAATGGTTCACCGCCTAATTTGGTGACCATTGAACAGGATGGCAAAAAAGTGGATGCTGTAGCCCTGGCAACGAAAATTGGCTACGTGTATGTATTCAATCGGGCTACTGGTGTACCCATTTTCCCCATTGAAGAGGTACCTGTACCAACCAAAAGTGAGATGCCCGGTGAAAAGCCCTGGCCAACCCAACCCATCCCGGTCAAACCCGCCCCTTTTGCCCGTCAGGGCTTCAAAAAAGAGTATTACAGCACCATCAGCCCGGAATCGGAGCAATATATCAAGGATCAAATCGCTAGCCAACAGTACAATACGGGCATTTATGAGCCACCGAACCTGAAGGGTTCAATCATTGTCCCCTCGGCGAATGGGGGCTCAAACTGGGGTGGAGCTGCTGTTAACCCCCAATCTGGGGTAATGTTTGTCAATTCGGTGGATTTGCCCTGGTTTTTAAAATTACATGAGATGAAGGGTTTGACCGCGAACAACGACAAAACTGGCGAAAACCTATTCAAATTGTACTGCAGCAGTTGTCACGGAATGGATAAAAAAGGTGCAGGGGCTGGCCCTGACATCAGCGCAAAAGTCAAGCTGTATTCGGCCAAAAAACTCGAAAACATCCTCAAAAAAGCTGCCGAACCGATGCCATCGTTCAAACATTTGCCACCCGTACAAATCAATGCCATCATTGCTTATCTGAAAGGAACCCCATTGGATACCAAAAATGGAGATACTGGATTGGAATCGGCTAGTTCTGAACCTTATGGTTTTTCGGGATATGATTTTTATCGGGACAAATGGGGCTTCTCCGCCATCAAACCACCCTACGGTACGCTCAATGCCATCGACCTCAATCGGGGCGAAATCCTCTGGCAAGTACCCCTGGGAGAGGATCCTAAACTGGCCAAAATGGGCATCAAACAATCCGGGATGTTCAGCCGGGGTGGTTGCATTGCTACAGCCGGAGGACTAATTTTCATTGCCGCTACCGCTGATGAAATGTTTCGGGCTTTTGACCAGGCAACGGGTAAAATCGTTTGGGAGACTCAGCTGCCGGGCAATGGCACCGCCATACCCTCTACGTATGCCATCGGCCAGAAACAGTACCTTACAATTGCCGTAAGCCCCAATCCTGATACCGGATACAAGGGCGGCTACATTACCTATAGCCTCGACTAGAGGTATTTTAACCTAACCAGACTATGCTAAAAAATAAAAAAATTGTCATCATAGGCGGCACCACCGGAATCGGGCTTTCAGCTGCCAAAGCCTTTGTACGCGAAGGTGCAGTAGTTGTTTTGGTGGGCAGAAACCCGGAAAGTGGCCAGGCTGCCCAGGCTTTATTGGGTGCTAAAGCCACAGTAATGGCCGCCGATGCGACTGATCCCATCACTGCTGAAAAGGCCATTGATTTGTGCCTTGAAGCTTTCGGAGATTTTGATGGCTTATACCATGTAGCCGGGGGCAGTGGGCGCAAATTTGGCGATGGCCCCTTGCACGAACTCAGTTTGGAGGGCTGGAACAAAACCTTCGAACTGAACCTCACCAGCCTCATGCTCTCCAATCAGGCCGCCATCCGCAGGTTTCGGACTTTGGGCAAAGCCGGGACAATTCTGAACATGGGTTCCGTATTGGGCTTTTCTCCTTCTCCCAAATACTTTGTTACGCATGCTTACGCAGCAACCAAATCAGCCGTGATCGGCTTCACTAAATCCATTGCGGCGTATTACGCTGCCGACAACATTCGGGTCAACCTCCTGGCACCAGCGCTGGTCGAAACCCCCATGTCGGAACGCGCCAGCAAAGATGAGACCATCCTGAGTTTTGTCAAAACGAAACAACCCCTGGATGGTGGCCGCAATGGCAGGCCCGAAGATTTGGATGGTGCAGCCATTTACTTCATGTCGGATGCTTCCAAATTTACCACTGGCCAAACCCTGTATGTGGATGGCGGCTGGGAGATTTCTGAGGGTCAATACTAAAAAATCAACTCAAAAGAATCGCAATATCCTATGTCTTACACCCAAACTTACCTCCAAAAATGCCAGGGCTTACTGGAAACCGTGGCCCAGCAAGAAGACAACATCCAGCGGGTTGCCGCCATTTTTGCCAAAACCATTCTCGCTGGCCGCATGGTACACGTGTTTGGCAGCGGCCACAGCCGCATCATGGTGGAAGAAATGTGGCCCCGCTACGGTTCTTTTCCAGGTTTTAACCCCATCGTGGAATTGTCTTTGACTTTTCACAACCTGGTGGTGGGGGCCAATGGACAGCGGCAGGCCATGTTTTTGGAAAATGTACCCGGTCTGGCCACTCAAATTTTGAGAAACTTTGACCTGTCTGACCTAGATGCTGCGCTCATCATTTCCTCCTCTGGCTGCAACGTCGTACCCATCGAAATGGCCGAGTTGTTTCAACAAAAAGGCATCAAAACCATGGGCATCATCTCCAAACTGCACTCGGAAGCCAGCACCAGCAAGCGGCAGGATGGCCGTAAACTACAAGACTTCTGCGACTTCGTACTCGACTCTGGTGCGCCAGTTGGAGACGCTATGGTGACCATTGAAAACCTGGATACTCCCGTGGCACCGGGCTCAACGGTGGGTTCCTGCATGCTCATCAACTGCATCAAAGCCGAGTTGGCCAATTTGTTGACCCAGGCAGGCCATCCGCCCAAGGTATTGACTGCTGGAGCAGTGATTGGTGCCGAACGCGCAACGGAGTTGTTTCAGGCAGCTTACGACGAACATGCTCACCGCATTTCGCGGATGTACAAAAAAGTGGGCATTCCCAGCTACGTTTCTGAGCAAAATCTATAGCGGTCATGTACAAAAACGGGAAAACCATCGAGGGCGTAGACATTCTAGTGGTAGGTGCAGGCTCGGCTGGTTGTGTGGCCGCATTGGCCGCCGCCTCTGCCAAGTACCGCGTGTTGCTGGTGGAACGTTATGGATTTTTAGGGGGGTCGTCTACCCAAATGCTGGATACTTTTTATGGGTTTTTTACGCCCAGCGAAACGCCCAAAAAAATCGTTGGCGGCTGGCCAGATGAGGTGGTCAATACCTTGAATGATCACGGAGAAGTCTTTCTGCGCCCCAATACCTACGGTGCAGGTACCGGGGTGAACTATAACCCCGAACGCCTTAAAAACGTATGGGATACCCTAATGCTGAATGCTGGAGTCGACTTTTTGCTGCATACCACCCTCATTGATGTCAATCCCTTGCCCGGCGGGCGCTACGAATGCATCTTTTGGAACAAATCCGGCTTTTGGAAAATAATCCCCCAACGCATCATCGATGCCTCGGGCGATGCCGATTTCTGCCATCTGGCAGGTTTTGATTATGAGGTAGCTGGAGAACAAGAACCTGCCCAAAGTATGACCACCACCTTCCGCATGGCCAACGTAGACCTGGATGCTTTTGAAAAAACCGGTGGAAAAAAAGCCCTGGCCCAAATCATGGCCGCAACCGCTCATCCCTTGCCCCGCAAAGAAGGCTCTGCCCACGCCATGAACATGCCCAAATGCATCTCCACCGTAGCGGTAAAAGTAGGCGGAATGAATGCGCTCAATGTGCAAGACCTCACCAAAGCGGAAGTAGAAGGCCGCCGCCAAGCCTTTGTATTTGAAGCGTTTTTCCAAAAAGAAGTCCCTGGATACGCCGATGCAAAAATCATTGGCTTGTCCACCCAGATTGGGGTGCGCGAAACCCGCAGGGTGTATGGCGAACATCGCCTGACCAAAGAGGAATGTATGGCTGCGCAAATTCCCAGCGACTCGATTCTGCTGTGCGGCCCCCCCATTGAAGACCACCGCGATGGCAAAAATGGGGAAAGCGAAACGCACTGGCAATACATCCCCCAAGGTGGCATTTATGGCGTACCTTATGGCTGTATTGTACCCAAAGCAAGCGATATGGTATGGGTAGTAGGCAGGTGCTTTTCGGCCACCCATGATGCGCATGCCTCTTGTCGCTCGATGGCACAGACCATGGCCATGGGGCAGGCTGCCGGACTGGCCGCGCTGCAATCACTCGATCGGGATAGCTCCGCCAGCCAGCTAGAGGTATCCCGTTTGCGCGAAAACTTGCTGCAACAAGGCGCAATCCTGGAAACGCCCGATAAACCTGCTTTTACCGGAAAAGATGAATGGAAACTCAACTTTGCATGATGCCATTTATTCGAACCATCTTAGGCGATCTTCCCTCCGAACAAATGGGCATCACTTTTTCACATGAACACGTGGTGATTGAGGAAAATTATGTGACCCTGGATCACCCGGATTTTTTGCTGAACGATGTCGAAAAAATCTGCACCGAATTGCAGTGCTTAAAAACCCTGGGCTGCTCCACAATGGTGGATACAATGCCGGTCAATGCCGGAAGAAATCCCACTAAATCCGCTGCAATATCACACCAAACGGGCATCCACCTGATCGTCCCAACGGGCATTCACCTCGAACAGTACTACCCAGCCAGCCATTGGCGCTATACCTATACTGAAGACCAACTGAGCGAGCTGTTCATTGCCGATATTGAATTGGGCATCGATCGTTTTGATTACAACGGACCGATCGTTGAGCGTACGCCCCACCGCGCTGGACTGATCAAACTGGCTACGGGAGATGAAGCCATCACGACCCATCAGGAGAAAATATTTCGGGCAATAGTCAATGCACATCGGGCTACGGGTGCACCAATCCTCACCCATACCAATAGCGGCAAACATGCGCTGGCGCAAGCCGAACATTTTGCCAAACTTGGTGCCAACCTGCGTCACGTGGTATTGTCGCATGTGGACAAAAATCTGGACCTGGATTACCATCACGCCCTGATGCAAACGGGGGTGAGTGTAGAGTACGACAGCGCTTTTCGCTGGAAAAAAAACGAGGAAAACTGGACTTACACCTTGCTTGAAAATCTTTTGCCCCAATACCCGCAGCAAATCACCGTGGGTATGGATGCAGCTCGGAACACTTACTGGCGATCCTACGGAGGAACCCCCGGGCTGGATTTTTTGCTGACTACTTTTGTGGAGGAATTGAATTCCCGCGGCTTGGGGACTTATTTTCAGGCAATTTTCATTGACAATCCAGCGCGAATTTTTAGTTTTGAACACATCAATCCTTAAACTTTCAACAACATGGCCAATATATGCATTCTTGGCGGCGGATTCATCGGGCGTTTTTATGCCGAATCTCTATGCGGCAGACGGAGCAAAGACAACGTTACCGTTGTTTTTTCGCGCAGCGAAGCCTCTTCGGCGCGCTTTGCTACGGATTACTCCGTAGCGCACCACTTCACCGATATGGAAGCAGCCGTACAACACCCGGATGCCGATGTGGTAGTCATTGCCTTGCCCAATTACCAACACGAAGAAGCGGTGCACCTCTGCGTTAAGCACAAAAAGGCGGTGCTGTGTACCAAACCCCTGGGTCGAAACGCTGCCGAAGCCCTGCGCATGATGCAGGCTTGTGAGGAAGCAGGCGTCTTTGCGGGTTACCTCGAAGACTTGTGCTATACGCCTAAGTTTTTGAAATCATTGAACAGTGTTAAAAGTGGCGCGATAGGTCGGATTCTTTGGGCGAAATCCAGAGAGACTCACCCCGGGCCTCATTCCGACTGGTTTTGGGACTTGAATTTTGCTGGCGGAGGCGCTATTCTGGACATGGGCTGCCATTGTGTAGAAATTTCCAGAAACTTCATTGGCAAAGACGTGAAACCCGTCGAAGTGATGTGCTGGGCCGATACCCAGGTCAAACCCATTGATGCTGAAGACCACGCCATTGGTTTGGTGAAATACGAAAACGGCGCCATCGGTCAATTTGAAGTGTCCTGGACCTTCCGCGGCGGGATGGATTTGCGAGATGAAGTCATGGGCACCGAAGGAACCATCTGGCTGAACTCCTGGCTGCGCACAGGTTTTGAAATGTTTACCAGCGGTGCTGGCGATGGGGGATACGTGGTCGAAAAAGCGGAAAGCTCCAGCGGCTGGCAATTTCCCGTGGGCGATGAGGCCCATGAACTGGGTTACACCAACATGTTTATCGACATGTTTGATGCCTTTGAAAAAGGCCAACAGCCCAGCGAAACCTTCTACGACGGCTATGTGGTCAATGCAATTATCGACGCGGCCTACAAATCGGCCAAAACCAAATTGTGGGAACCCGTGGATTTACCCATCTGGCGCGGCCTAACCGGATTGACCAAACCGTCGGTGTATCAGGAATACGACCAGGATCACTGGTTCATCAAAGAGGAAATTTTGCCCAATGGGGATAAAAAAGTCATCGTCAAGAAAAAAGACTCAGGCGAAATTCTGGAAATAGCCACCTTAAAATCTTAATAGTCCCATGAATAGCGCAAAAAAACGTACCTACGATGCCATCGTGATTGGATCCGGCATCAGTGGCGGTTGGGCAGCAAAAGAGTTGTGTGAAAAGGGCTTAAAAACCCTGGTTTTGGAGCGTGGCAGAGACGTCAAACACCTTGAAGACTATCCCACTACCCTCATGAACCCCTGGGAATTTGAGCACCGGGGAGAAATGCCCTTAGAGGTTCAAAAAGCCAATCCGATTGCCAATCGTTGTTACATTTTTAAAGAAGACGCTGCTCATTTTGTGGTCAAAGATGCAGAGCATCCCTACATCCAGGACAAACCTTTTGACTGGATTAGAGGCTATCAGGTTGGTGGCAAATCCTTGCTGTGGGCCCGCCATACCCAACGCTGGAGCAAGTACGATTTTGAAGGCCCTGCCCGCGATAACTTCGCCGTGGCCTGGCCCATTGGGTACGATGATGTAGCGCCCTGGTACAGCCACGTAGAAAAGTTTGCGGGCATTGCCGGCAATCGCGATGGGCTGGAGGAATTGCCCGATGGCGAGTTTTTGCCCCCTTTCGAAATGTCCTGTGTCGAAACCTACTTCAAAGAAAAGGTCAAAGAAAAATACCCCAATCGCCATGTCATCAGTGCCCGAATGGCCCATTTGACCAAGCCTCAGCCCATTCATTTGCAACAAGGCCGGGGCAAATGTATGAACCGTACCATCTGCCAGCGCGGCTGCCCCTTCGGTGGCTATTTCAGCAGCAATGCCTCTACTTTGCCCTGGGCTGCGCAAACCGGGAAATTGACCCTGCGCCCCAACTCCGTGGTGCATTCCATCATTTACGATGAGAAAAAACAACGGGCAACAGGCGTGCGGGTCTTTGATTCCGAAACCAAAGAAATGATGGAATTTTATGCCCGCATCATTTTTGTCAATGCCGCCGCCTTCAATACCAATTTGATCCTGCTCAATTCTACTTCTAATCGCTTTCCCAACGGCTTGGGCAACGACAACGGCCTCATGGGCAAATACGTCGCTTTTCACAACTACCGCGCCAGGGTCAGCGCTGAATACGATGGTTTTATGGACCGTACTACCGAAGGCAAACGTCCTGGCACCAGCTACATGCCCCGTTTTCGGAACGTGTACCAGCAGGAAATGGACTTTTTGCGCGGCTACGCCACGGTACTCTGGGCTGAGCGCGAGCAATCCATCAATTCAGCTGGCCTTGGCATTGATTTGAAAAAGAGCATCGAGGCCAAAAAGCTGGGCAACTGGAAAGTGGGCATGCTGATGATGGGCGAAACCATCCCCAAAGCCAGCAATTTCCTGGCGCTAGACCAGCAACAACTCGATCCATTTGGCATGCCAAAACTGAAGATCTCCATTGACTATGACGACAACGATGAAAAGATGATCAAAGACTTTTTTGAGCAAAGTGAGGCCATGTTTTCAAGCGCGGGCTTTAGCAATTTCAAAACCTCGGATTCTCACCAGGCGCCCGGGCTCGATATCCACGAAATGGGCGGGGTAAGAATGGGCAAAGACCCCAAAACCTCGTTGCTCAATGCCTGGAATCAGCTGCATGCCTGCAAAAATGTGTTTGTGACGGATGGGGCTTGTATGACTTCCACCTCTACCCAAAACCCTTCATTGACGTATATGGCGCTTACGGCTAGGGCGGCGGATTATGCGGTGAAGGAATTGAAGGGGGGGAGGTTGTGATGCAGGGCAGATTGAGCTGTTATTCAACTTCTGATTATCGGTATTTTCCTAAAAACAAAGCCATGAAACACCTTTTTTTCTCCCTCATCCTGTTTTCCTTCAGCCACTTGATTGCCCAAAACGCCCCTCTACGTCGGGCTGACAGCTTTTTCGGGCTGCACTTCGATTTTCACGCAAGTGTCAACGATTCATTGGTGGGAAAAACGCTGACCGAAGGCATGATCGACAGCCTGCTGACGGCGGTCAAACCCGATTTTATTCAGGTAGATTCCAAAGGCCATCCGGGCGTGACGAGTTATCCCAGCAAAGTGGCGGATGGCACTGCTGTCAAAAGTTTCAGCAAAGATCCACTCGCTTTGTTCCGCAAGGTGACCCAAAAACATGGCGTGGCGCTGTATGTCCACTACTCTGGCGTGTATGACGATGCCGCCCTCAGGAAACACCCCGAATGGGCAGCAATAGATGCCAATGGCAAACCCAGCACCCAAAAAACCTCGGTACACGGGGCCTATGTCGACGAGCTGCTGATTCCGCAACTAAAAGAAATTGCCGACTACGGCGTAGATGGCGTTTGGGTGGACGGTGATTGTTGGGCAACGGTACTCGATTATTCGCCTTTGGCGCTAAAGAAGTTTCAAGAGACAACAGGTATATCTGCTGTACCCAAAAACAAACAAGACGAGCATTACCTCGATTTTATGAATTTTGCCCGTCAATCTTTCAAAAACTACGTTGGCCATTATACCGATCAATTGCACCGGTACAAACCCAGCTTTCAGGTGGCCTCCAACTGGGCTTTTTCCTCATTCATGCCCGAACCCGTAGACCTCAACGTCGATTTTATGTCCGGCGACCTCACGCCCATGAACGGGGTGAATTCCGCACTGTTTGAATCCAGGGTCTTGGCGGCCCAGTCGCGCACCTACAAAAAGCCCTGGGATTTGATGTCCTGGAGTTTTAATACGGCCTGGAATACGGGCAACCATGGTCCCAAAACTGCGCTGAACCTGAGCCAGGAAATTGCCGAAGTGATTGCTACCGGCGGCACTTACCAATGTTATTTTACGCAAAATCGCGACGCTTCCATTCGGGTACAGCAGGTAAAAACCATGGCTGAATTGGCCAAATTTGCCCGGGCAAGACAAGCGTATACGCAGGGTGCACAGGCAGTTCCTCAAGTAGCGCTCTTGTATTCATTGGCCAGTTACAAAAAGTTCAGTTCCAGCATTTACGGCAATGGCATCGCCGAAGCGAGCAGGGCCATTTTAACGGCGTTGATGGATGGACAAAATGCAGTGGAAGTTCTGGCGGAGCACCACCTGAAAGGAAACCTGGCCAAATACCCCCTGATTGTGATCCCCGAATGGAGCTATCTGGAACCCGATTTTTTACAGGAATTGAAAACCTATGCCCAAAACGGCGGAAAACTCCTGGTGATCGGCGCGGAGGCGGTGAAAAATTTCAGCGCTGAACTGGGCATCGAACTGAGCGCCGCTCCCCAAAAGAAACTCTGCTGGGTGGCCAGCAATGGCGATCTGGGGCTGGTGAATGATTTGCTCCAACCGGTAATCCTGAAAACTGGAAGTCAACCTTTGGGCAATTATTACCTCAACCAGGACACCCGCTACCCCAGTGGCACCGCGGCCTCTGTGGCGGATCTGGGAAAGGGGAAAATCGCCGGGGTATACTTCAATTTTGGCCAGAGTTACCGCAATTTCCAATCGCCTCAACTGCGCGATTTTCTGAATGGCATCGTCAACAAACTTTTCCCCAATCCGATTGTGGAAGTAAAGGGTTCCAAACTGGTGCATGTCACGGTCAATGACTTGAAAGGAAAACTGGCCATCAACTTGATCAATTCCGGAGGGAACTACAACAGCGATAAAGTATATACTTACGATGAGCTGCCGCCAATTACGGATTTGAACCTCAAAATCAGGCTGCCCCAAAAGCCCCTGAAAATTGTGCAACAACCCGAAAACAAAGCTTTGCCTTTCACGTATTCGAATGGAGTAGCCACACTGAAAGTGCCTGTGTTAGGGGTGCATTCGATCCTGGTGGTGCAATGATGGTGGCAAGATAGACCAGTAAATGATTTTTTGTAGATTGTTAGCGTTAAATCCATTTAACCATGAAAAGAAGAGATTTTATTGCAACAGGTCTTGCTGCTGCTGTTTTACCAAAAACCAATTTCCTTTTTGCCGAACCCATCACTGGAATGGAGATCAGTGTTTTTTCTAAAACCCTTCATTGGATCAAAGACTACGAAACATTGGCCAATACCGTAGCCGAAATGGGTTTCGATGGAATTGACCTCACCGTGCGCCCAGAGGGACATGTACTTCCTGAAAACGTTGAAACCGACTTGCCCAAAGCGGTACTTGCGGCTCAAAAGGCCAAAATTAAAATTCCGATGATGGTGACCAGTATTTTGCAGGCAGATGCGCTTTCGGAGCTGGTGTTAAAGACCGCTAGCACCCAAAAAATCAAGCATTACCGCATGGGCTGGTACCATTATGACATGAAGAAGGACATTATGGGGCAAGTGGATAGCTTTGGCCAACAAATGAAAGGGGTAGATGAACTGAATAAAAAATACAAGATTTCAGGCGAGTATCAGAATCATGGCGGGCAAAACTTTGGGGCAGCCATTTGGGATCTTTACGCCATCTTAAAAAAAATCAATTCGCCACATACGGGCTGCCAATACGATATCAACCACGCTACCGCTGAAAACGGAGCCAATTGGGAAACAGGCTTCTGGCTGATTGCGCCATACATCAAATCATTGCCCATCAAGGATTTTAAGTGGGAATTAAAAAATGGTACGCTGCAAAAAGTAGGTTGCCCCCTCGGCGAAGGAATTGTCAATTGGAAACTGCTCCTGCAATTGATCAAACAATACCAGCTCAATGTGCCGATTACCATGCACTTTGAGTATGATTTGGGCGGAGCAGAAAATGGTTCGAGAACCCCAACCATTGACCCCCAAGAAATTATTTCAGCAATGAAAAGAGATTTAGCGCTATTGAAATCCTGGTTGAAAGAAGCGGGGTTGTAAAGCAGGGTCACCCTAAATCAAAAGCATCGAATCACCTTTACTCAAAAATCCAGATGAGATTACCACTGCTGCTTTGTCTTTCCTTTTGGGGCTTCATCTCCAGCGCATTAGGACAGGCCAATCAAACCCTTACCAATATCGGCTTCAGCAACATCAGCAATTGGTATTTGACAACGTGCGGGTGCTACACGATCAGCCCATTCCATTCCTCTCCATTGCCACTCCAGTAGACCTCTTCCGCCAATTGGAATAAACTTACCTTTCAATTCAGGCTTTTCCAATGCGGCAAGAACATTGCTGGCAAGATCATCAAAAGACAGATAAGCAGCCGGAACATCATTGGGGATGGCTTGGGGAATTACCCCGCCTTGTTTTGAATTATTAGTTCTTAATTTCGATATTAAGTTGTCGCCCTTCAATAAATGCCTTTTTGTCCAATGATACACCAATGGCAAGACCAATTGCCATACCGATTGGTATTCCAAGTCCTAAAAGTCCTATATTGCCTATACTGAGCCCATAAGCAACTCCGATTGGCAAACCAATTCCACTCATTCCAAATAACATCCAAATTGTTCTGTAATAATTTTTAGATACAATTTTATGTTCTTTTTCAACTTGTTTTAAAATGGCAGTTTGTTTTTGTTTTACAAGTTTAGCCAGTTGACTTCCATTTAATGTCGATAGGTTCAAATAGTCAACATTTTCGTTTATAAACGTTACAACACTTTGGTTCAAATCTTTTTTGTTTAACTCGTTTAAAAGTTCACTAAATTGGGAATAAATTCTACTTAGTTTATTGTCAGTAGAAATATTTTGTTTGTTATTAAGCTTTTTAATATTCATATATTCCCTCTTAGATTATTATTTTTAGCAGTTGTTCGATAAGCTGACTACCAACTCCCTGCCAATTTACGAAGTTCCGAAAAAAAATCGAGCGAAGCGAGGATTTTTTTTGGAATTTTGCAAAACCGCAGTTGTCGAAGGGCGACCGAAGGGAGAATTTTGTGCAACTGTGGTGCAGAACACCACACCAACCCGCTCAAAAATCCCATAATAAATATGCAATCCTCCACAGGAATCGTTACCAAAGGTTTGGTTCAACACTGCCTTCATTCTTGGCGTTGAATGCCGAACGAAGGCTTAGTTGTTGAGTGCAGTTTTATTACTCGCTGCATATATTTATTGCAAAGTCTAAAACATTGTCTTTGAGGTCTATAATTTTATCAAAAACT
>NZ_JBBAKG010000079.1:0-23779 GCF_040403615.1 Haliscomenobacter sp.
ATTTGTCTGGCTCTAAAAAAATTGTGCGTTGTGCTTGGAATTCAACATAGAAGACGTGCGGATAATGGTACGGGTCTGGAGACCCGTACCAGCGGTAGTGCTATGTTTTACGTTGATTTTGAAAGACTTGGACTAGCGGGGACCTGTACCAGCGGTAGCGCAATGTTTTCGTTGATTTTGAAAGACTTGGACTAGCGTACAAAACTATTTTCCTCCTTGGTATTTAATCGAAACAACTATCCAATGATTATTCCTACTCTCTAAACTGAAAATAATTTTTCGAGTAGGCCTTTCACGATTTATTGATTCGAAGCATACACTTGCATTGTGCTTACTAACTTCTTCTGTGATCTTATATTCATAATACCTGAAAAAGTTTGTAAATTTTTTATCACGAGCTAATGACTTGCCAAACATTACCACGCTTTCCCATGCATCTTTAGCTGTCAAAGTGTCTGAAGCCATATTTCCAAATACTCGTTCAACATCGATGAATTTTTGTGCTTCTTTTAAATCAAAAAAGGATTCGGCAGCCTGCAATTTAATAACTACAGCAAGTGGAGATTCCTCTTGATTGGGTTTAGAATGGCAAGCTGGAACCAATATTAACAAAATAAAAGTGTATTTGAGCGCTTTCATAATTACCTTCTATTTGATTTTCCAAAGTACTCCAAATAAGGTTTCGCTTCAGCTTGTTTTGGCCCCTTAATTCTTTGGGCCCCTTTAACTTTTAAAGCTGCATTGTATAAATTATTTGGAGCAACAACATTGACGTCCTTATATCCATAAAGAGTAGTTAAGGCAATTGGCGGTTTTACTAACTGACTCGCACTAATATTAGGCTCAATAGCTGCATTAATTAATCGTTGAGCGAATGTCGAGCAATTATTTTTACATGCATTATAGTCCCGAAAATTACTTATGTCTGTTACTGCAGCTTTTTTAGCTGCTTCGTCCTGTTCAAAGGATGTAGTTAATTTAACCATTCCATCAGCAGCCCTACCTTCTGGATCAACCTGTCCACTTCTATGAGTAGTTGGATCCTTCATTTTAAGATCTGCTAAACTATTAATCTTAACCCCTCCTGAATAATCTGATTCGACGTTGCTTTGGAATTCATCACTCTCAACTGATTTATTTGGCCATAAATCATAGTAAGTAAATGTTCCATCCTTCACTTGTTCCTTTACTGGTTTACCGTTTCGGTCAAGAATTGGCTTACCATCTTTATCTTTTTTTACTACTGTTTTGTAGTTCTCTATTGCAATGCCCGCATGCCCTGTTTCCCCATTTTTTGAAAACCATATCAAAAGATAAATATCATTACCATCAGGGTCTATAACATTTAAAGGACTGTTGAGTACATAGTTATAGGGTGAAAATGGCCCATAGTTGTCTGAATGTGGATCAGGTGCATTCCATCTACCCACACTCGCATCATACCACCTTGCCCCATAATCACTCCAATTCAGCCCAAAGTCATCATTGAGTTCTTTCCCATTATATTGATATCGGGAGTCCTTCGTCGCCAGATTATTCAACCACGGCCCTTCCATATTCATACCAAACGGATAATAATGATTCTCTTGTAAAACCTCGGTGCTACCCACTACTCCATTCCCATCCAAATCCGCAAACATCAGCCGCATATTCCCCAAGTGATCGCGTATGGCGTACTCGTAGCGCCAGCTTGCGGTAGTGGTGCTGCTCGTATTGTACACCCGCCCTTCGCTGTGGGAAATGGACTCTGGCAACCCATCCCGGTATTCAATGCCACCTAGGTAGTACAGGGTGTAGTTTTCTCCGGTAGCGCCGCCGCTGGTCGCTTTTTTCAGCTTGCTGCCACTGGCGTCGTAGGTGATGCTGATGCGTTTGCCGCCCGCTACTACCGTGCCGCTGTTGTTCAATTCTTCAAAGAGCGAAGGTAGATTCAGGTGGTTGTACGTGATTTTAAAACCACTGCGTGGATCTACCGCAATGTTGCCATTGCTGTCGTGAAGGTACAACAAATTTAGTTTTTTATTGTAGCCCCGGGCGGCAAATTCTGTTGGCGCAGCATCGGCGACGCCTAGTAGCTTATTGGTACCCGCGCTGTACAAAAAGCTCAATTGATCGATTACCCCTGATGGGTAGTTTTGTAGGTTGGCACCCCATACCCCTCGGCGGCGAATGCCCCCGATGTTGCCCCGGGCATCAGCATAGTCAATCTCCTCACTGTAGCTGCCTACGATACGTCCGGTGCTAGTGGAGCTACCTGTCAGTACATGTTGGGCGTTTTTGAGTCGATCCAGGTAGTCGTAAGTATAGCCCCAGGCCTCGCGGCTGCGGCCTCGCACCTGGTACCAGATCTGGCTGATGTTGCCGTTTTTCTTTTGGGTGGCAGGGATTTCATAACCAGTCTGTGGATCGGCATAACGGATGTCGAAGAAAAACAGATCGTTGGCATCCACATTGGCAGCAGATGCGGGTGAATTAAGGCCAGGGGTAAAGCCAGGCGTAGGCACGGGGAGGCTGAGCGCTGCCGCTACTCCAGTACCCAAACCGGCTCGATTGATGCCCAGTAGCCAACCCTGCGTATTGTAGGTATAATCCAGGCTTTGCAGGGCATTGGTGGTGCCGCCACCCAGGTTGAGTTCGCTTACTTCGTCGCGGAAGGTGTACTGGTGGTTGGAGATGGTTTGCGTAGCGCCGTTGTTTACCCGTAGGGTGGAATTACTCTTGCGGCCTTTGGCATCGTAAGTCCAGTTGTGGTACAGCGCGATGTCGTTGGTGGTGTTGGCGTCTTTTTTGTGTAGGCGGGTTTCGCTCAATACATTGTCGGCAAAATCATAAGTACGGGTTATGCTTTCGGCAGTGGTACTGCTTAGGTACAAGATGTTGTTGCTGCTCATCCCCGTTAAACGCCCATAGGCATCAAAGGTGTTGGTACTCGTGAGGTAACCACTGCCATCGAGTACTTTGGTGCTGCTGCTTTTGACTTTGCCGCGCTCAATGGCCAGTGTACCATCGTAGCTGGTGGTATTGAATGGGCCAGCTATCGTAAAGTTGGTGATAGTGGTTGGAATACTGGTTACAAATCCACTGGTGATGGGCCGGCCGTAATCGTCGTAGTTGGTGGCTATCCACTGCCCGAGTTGTGCATTGTTGGCATCTTGTACTGCCGCAGGCAGATCGCGGGTATTGTACTTGAGGCTGATCCAACCGGCATCAGGGATGTATTTGTCCGTGACTTGATCAATGCCGTTGTAGCGGTATTGAAACAAAAGTCCGGGAGTGTTGGGTGTTGCACCTGGCGGAATTACGGTGGTAACCCGGCTCTTGTCGTCGTACAAGGTATACGTATCGGCAGTTTTGATGCCAGCGCTATCGCGACGGGCCAGAATATTGCGCCCCAGCTTGTCGGTAAAAGAGATGGATTTGAGTCCATCGGGGTCGGTAATCTCTGTTTTGCTGAGTAAATTGGCGGCATATGCCGTGGTTGAAGAGCCGTTGAGCCATACATTGTCGGCAGAAGTATTGGCTCCGTAGGTATACGTGCTGGCAAACCAATCAGGCGGAGTAACGCTGCTGATGCGGTTGAGTGGGGAGGCATAATACTGCTTGATGGCATAAGTATGGCTGCCCGGTATGACCACGTATTGCCCAGCATTGTTGGGGCTGTGATATGGCGTATATTCTTTGCTGACTCGACCCTGGTTGTCGTATTCCACTCCAGAGATCACATCTTGTCCTTGAGGAGAATGGGCCACTTTAACCGACTGCAACATTCTGCCCAAACCATCAAAGTACTCCCGGCTGGTTTTACTGCTCAAGAGGCTATTGCTATTTACTGTGGCGAAGGTAGTAGTGGTGGTAATGTGGTTGAGGTTGCCGTTGGCTGCATCTTTGTAGGTGTAACTGTAATTGGTGAACACATTGCCTCCACGGGCGGTAGTCTTTTTGAGTCGCGCCAGACCATCGTATTCAAAGGAAGTAACTTGCCCGTCGATGTCCGTGATGGACTGGAGGAGTTGTGTACCCGGGTAATAAGCGTAATCCCAAATGAAATCTTTGTACCGACGCCGCGTTATGCGCCCAGCACTAGACCAGGTAAAAAATTCGGAAAAATTCCAATTGTTCATGCGCAAGGAGTAGGGTAAGCCATTAGACCAGTAGCCCAGGATTGTACCCTGGAGATCCCAGCCATCAGCTCCTGGGTCGGTTTTGATGAGCGTACCATTGGCGTCCCAGGTTGCTTCGTAGCGTTCAAAATACCATGGATAGATGGGGTTGTTGATGCTATTGTTATAGGTTTGATTGTATAAAGTTCCATCCCAGGCGAATAAGCTAAAGCTGGTGCGGCTTCCCTCTATGATCTGCCCGCTCTGCTTTTTGACAACCTGAATGGGGGTAGCAATCATATTCCGGTTTACCATCTCTGTGTATTCGTTTCCTGCTGCATCCTGCGGGTAGGTATACTCCGTTGTATAGGCTTTACCATCGGAATTCGTGACGGTAGTAGCAATTGGGGCAAGGAAGCGATTGGTAGGGTCGTAAGAATAGGAAGTAGTAGTGATGATTCCATCCAGGGTAGATTCAACCATGAAAGGTCGATAAATGCCACTGCGAATGCTGTAATCAATGCCAGAATAGGCAGCAACCCCACCAGGGCATTTCACGCCCAAATTGGCTATTTTGACCATTTTATTTGTTGATTGGCTGTACACTACCTGGGGGGTGTAAAAGGTCTTGGCTTGAAATTGATTGGGTGCAGCGGCTGAAAAAACTTCTTCCTGTTTGAGTTGGCCGTCCGAGGCCATAATCTGTACCGGAGGAACTGGAAATTGGCTGTTGAGCAAGTTTTCATTGTAAGGTGTTTCAATGAAAAAAGTGTACACTTTTTTGCCATTGCCATTAAAGTTTTCAATCACCCGCTCGTAACGAAGGTGGTATCCTTCCGCAGAGCTAAGTGGAACTTCTGAGTCAGAGCTGAGCAAGATGTGAGAAAAGTTAAAATAAGCTCCACCACCAACTGCGGCTCCAGATTTCACATAACTGTATCTGGGTTTCCGAATCAATTTTCCACTCGATAAGCCATTGGTCAGCGTATATTCATAGGTGCGGATGATGTCGTCTGTGGCCGCAGTAACACTTTTTTGGGTGCGGATCTGGGCAATGCGCAGTCCGCCCACGGGAGCGGCAATATCCAAAATTTGGGAAGTAAAAAAGGAAACTTTACCCCATCCTTGCGTGACGGTTATTTCAAACTTGTACTGCTTGGTATTGGGTGTAAAAACCTGGCCAAATTGTGCTAAACTGGCCAAGGAGATCGGTGGATTCGTTTTTGCAGTTGAATTGGGACTGTTTGCATCGGCGTTGATCTGTTTGGATCCCATAAAAATCCCATCGGTTACGTTGTACACATTTAAGGTAAGAACAGCTGCGGGAGTCTGATCCGAACAGTTAGCTCCTTCATTGCGGTTCAGGTAGGTCACTATCATTTCTACTTTTCCGGTGCTTATCTCATTGTCGGTTAGCGTAAAGGTAGCGCTGTTTACACTGGTACTACAACACAAGGTGGGAGTTCCTGATTGGTAGGGAAAATCACAATTTTGAATGTAAAATCCACCGTTGAGCGCTGGCTTGTTGAACGCAGTAAGCTGGGTTTCTTGATCCGGCGTGGTATTGGCCTCAAAGGTAAACTCGGTTCTACCTCCTGTTGGATAATTAATTGCCCTTAGCGTGCCATATTTCAGGGCAGTGGTGTTGGTGCTGCGGTTGACGTTGCTTGGGCTGGTGTACATTGTAGTACTTGCTTCGTAGGTTACTTCCGTAGTAGGTACGTTCACGGGTGCATCTTCATTATTAAATTCAGCAGCGTTGTAAAAACCCCAGTGGTCTACTGCTTTGCTGAGGCGATTCGGCAAAAAATTGGGCAATCCTGATTGGGTTTCGTATTCAAAAGTATGCGCGGGGATGGTGACTGCGGGTTCAGTAGTGGTGCAAGATTGTTCTTGTACGCTGTTTAGTCGCAGTCGTTTGATTTCATTTTTACCATTGGGATAAAAATTACCCGCCCAGTAACTTTGGTTCAATACAAAATATTTACAGCGGTAAGCAGCGCCCAATTCGACCTTGATGGTATCGAGTTCCTTCGCCGGGTTGTTAAAATTGTAGGGGTTATCGTCTACATCCTGTCGGTTGGTTGATGCCTTGAAAACTACTTTGGTAGTGCCGCTGGTGGTGTTAATTTCAGAAAGTCGCTGCCCTTCAATATCAGAACGCATGTACGGATGGGCTTGAATGGGAGTAATATTGTCCAAGCTACCTGGATAACCGTAAGACCAACCCGTTGTACTACCAATAACGGCCAAGCCAAAATTTGCGGTCGCTCCATCGCATTGTGAATAGGCAAATCGGGAAGATGCCAAGCTGCGATAGCTGTAATTTTCGGATGTATACACATAATTTACCGCAAACTTGCGGTCGTGGGTTTCAATCTTGATCAAATACCAGGAGTTGCGCATGGACAAGCCATCGTTTACGCGTTGTTTTTCACAAATCACGTCGGCGGTGCTTACTCCATTGGGGTCTTTCCCAAAAATATAGCGCGTACCATCGGGAGCAGTAATTACAAACCCATCAAACTCTTCACTACTATCGTTATAAATGACGTTTATTTTAACATCTTGTCGATTGGTCAACGTAAACCCTTCATTGCCATTGGAGTAGAATTTTCCGCTAAAACCCGGCATCGAAAAAGTAAACATATCCGGTTCCGTATCAAAGTAACCATTTACCATATTGCCTAGATTGGCCTGGCTACTAAAATTCACCGTATTCAACAGAACTCCTTTTTTATAATATCCTTGATGTGTTGATGTTTTTTCATCTGGAGCGCTCATCACTGTCCTCGAAATCATCCCCCCTGCTGCCAAATTCCAACCCAGTCCCACCCAGGAGGCCAACTCTCCCACTTTCACCCCAGAAGCATGGTAACTCAAGCCCACGGGTATAGTCAGCGGTCCTTCCTGAATGGTATGGATGGGGATCGAAATATTGGGTACTCCGGTGTTGTAACTCACCGGAATGTCTACATATTTGCCAAAAGCCGTAGCATTGGGTGTGGGCATCACCACGTCTTTGACGAGGTTGTTGATGGGTTGTGCCAAGAGCCAGCAGGTGCTCAAGGTTAATGCACTAAGTAAAAAGATACGAGAGAAAGATTTATATAGAGACATAATTAAGCCTTTTTGAATGACGAATGGCGAATGAATGACGAGCGACGAATTGTTCGTACAGTCTGGTACGCGGAGACACTATTCGTCAATCGTCAATCGAATTATTCGTCATTTATTTTACTACACTAATCGTTTGGTTTACCGTTTGACCATTCATCCGGCAATGGATGAGGTAAAGCCCCGGTGCCCAGGATTGGGTTTCGATTTGGGTTTGGTAATTCCCTTCGTCCAGTAGCAATTGTTGTGTACTCATGAGCCTTCCCGAGAAATTGAGGATCTGGATTTCGCAAGTACCGGCGGCAGGAGGGCTCAAGGCCAGGATGAACCTGTCGTTGGTCGGGTTGGGGTAAGCTAGTATGGTAAGCTGTCGGATTTCAGCCAGGGTAGCTACTTCTACTTCCGCCAGTTTTTTAGGCGGCTCTGCTTTTTGGCAAAGAGAACCACCCTGGCCTAGTTTTTCTCGAGGCCCACCTTTGGCCAGCATCGTTTGGATGCGTTTTTTTTGCCCGGCGGTAAACATAAATGCCGAGGCGTCATCGGTGGCGTCCATGATGTTCATGGTCATTTCTACGGGGTAGCCATCGCAGGTACTGATGTGTTGGTACACGTTGAGGGGGCCGTAGTTGGGGGCGTTGTGGATGGGGGTATCGTCTACCTCATCGTCGCTGCAAGGGGTATCTTCGTCCCACAATTCGTGCAATCCGAGGTAACTTCCCACCAGGTGCGAAAGGGTGCGTCCTAAATGGTAGGGTTTGCGAGCGTAGTAGTATGTTCCAAAAAAACGGTAGTCAATCACAATTCCGTCGTAAGCACTGAGCCCTCCGGGCATTTGGGCGTAGCCACCCACGGTGTCCGGCAGGTGTACTACCCAAACGTTGAGGTATTTTTCGGTGTCCCAGGGATCAGAGCCACCCGTTTTTTTGGATTTCATGGCGTGAGCGGGACTCCAAACGGCCACATTGGTGCTTTGTTTGACGATGCCCAATTCTTTTTTTGAGCCTTCGGCCAAACAGAAACTGACGCTTATTTTGCTTTCTTTGCGGTCAAATCCTTCTTTTTGGTAAGCAAGATGGCTTTTATTGGCCTTGTAATTTTGACCGACAATCGAATCCGAAAAATCGCGATTGAGTGCATCCAATTGGAAGAACGCCTCTTTTTCATACACCACATCTTTACCCTGCGTGTACAAAAAATGGAATACCACCGGGATGACTACACTGCGGTACTGAATGCTTCGTTCTTTTTCGACTGTAAATTTTTTGATTTCTTTTTCTTTGTCTTTATTGATTTTCTTATCGGTTACACTGAGTTCAGTGTCCAGGCGAGTCGTAACCTTTTGGGTAGCATAGCGCCGATAAGTGCGGGTCTCTTGTGCCATAATCGACAAAGTCAAACCCAACAAGACCAGACTCAACAATAGATGTTTCATTGCGTGAATTTTTTTTTCGAAAAAAATAGGATTCTACTGTTGTTGGCTTATTTCTGCTGGAGGGTCTTTTTGCGCAGTATATTGTTTTCTGTCTCCAGTTTTTTGACCTTGTTTTGCAGGGTTTCCATCTTTTTATTCAACTCAATCACGTACAAAAACAGCTCTTCGATTTTTTCCTGTTGTTTCACGGTGATTTTGCCCACATCGAGCCCCCCTTCTGCTTCCATTTCTGTTCCAGAGGCCATGCCTGGCAGGTGGCGATTGGTTTTGAGGTATTCCGCCACTTGTTTGAGCGGCATCAGTTTGTAATTTGGTGCAAAAACGTAGTCAGCCCAACCTCCTGCGGAGCTGAGTTCCAATTGCATTTTCTCAGCTCTGATTCCTCCTTTTACGTACAATAAGTACGAGGCGTCGCTTAGGAAATTGCCCGTTCCGATCCCTACCCGGCCCGTTCGGGTAATATCTCCAATAGTGGTACAATTGAGTGCCCAGGGATTGCAAGTGGAGCCGCTGGCCGCACTTACCGTTACATTCACAACCGATGAAGTCGTAACCGCACCACAGTTATCTGTTGCTTTGGCCGTAAACGTATACGTATCCGCAGGAATACTTGCATAAGTGTAACTAAATGGCGACACAGTAGACGTACCCAAAAGGGTGGTGCCATTGTAAAATTGTACCTGTGTTACAGTACCATTGTCGGTGGCAGAAGCACTGATTTGTAAGTTGGTACCCGCAGTTACCGTGGAGTTGTTGGCTGGTTGACTGATGGATACCGCAGGGGCAGTGTTGGAAGTACAAGGATTACTGCTGGAAACCACTACGCTCACGGGGCTGGAAGTACCTACTCCTGAGCAGTTGTCCGTCGCTTTGGCTGTATAAGAATAAGTTCCAACTGCCGTTTCTGAATAAGAAAAGGTATAGGGACTACTCAGGTCAGTACCGATTAGAACGTTATTCCGATAAAATTCTACTTTGCTAATCGTACCATCAATATCACTGGCACTTGCACTGAGGCTCACGGTGCCACTGCCCGTAATGGCAGTGGGACTGGCGCTGAGCGAAACAGTGGGAAGTGAGTTGGAGGTACAAGTATTTGCTAGGGTAAATGTTGTTGCTTGAGAACTCGTAAATGCCGCCCCCGAAGCCAACACAACATTGCTGGCATTTTTCAAACTATAAGAACCACTTCCATAGCCGCAACACATGCCATCATTGGCACTGTCAAAAACCGTAAGTGTATAAGTACCCGCGCCAAGGCTAATTGGAACGTTGAGGGTCAAGCCCGCTTGACCAGAATAGGTTCCTCCATTTGCAACTATGGCTAAACTAGAATTGGTAATTTCCCAACGGGTTTCTTGAGGATAATTGTCGAAAATAAGGGTGAGTGTGATCGTTTGGGTTTGGGCCGAAAGCACAACAATCAGGCAGAGGCTCGCCAACAAACTTAATACTACATGTTTCATTAGGTCAGTTTTTTCGATTTTGAGAATAGTGCAATTTTCTCTGTGAAAACCTACGCCTCAAATCTCCGAACAAAAACCCTCCCCTTGTGAGCACAAGCGTACCGATGATCGGCACGTTTGTGCCTGTGCTTCGGCACAAAACGAAAGCAACTCAAATATTAGAACAATTTTTATGCGAAACAATGGTTGTATTTACATTGGATTTACCTTAATATTGTTGGATAGATTATTATACTGAACCTTTATTCCCCTATGAATCAAGAACACACTGTAAATCAAAAGGTACGCCAATTTCGTTTAGAAAAAAACAGGACGCAACTGGCGATTGCGGAACTCATTGGCGTGAGCGAACGTCACTACCGGAAACTCGAATCTGGCGAACGATCGTTTCTGTTTGAACATGTTTTAAAAATTGCCGAATATTTAGCCACACCTATTGAATTGTTCTACCCTCCCCCATTTTTCAAACAAAATCATTCAAAAGAACACACTTGTAGGGCATCAAGTGCCTCCAGAATTGCTCAAAAATTTGGTACTGGTATTGCAGCAGATGTTGCGTGAAATGCAGTAAGTAGTGGGGCAAAATAAGTGGCACTATAGTTTAAACATAGCTCCAAACACACATCTGGTCGATAACTGATGAAGGATTCTGAATATCTGTGTACATTTATGTCCTCTTAACGAAACTTATGGTTATCGGTTGCTATCCAAAACCAAAACAGTATGGCGATATTTGGGGCCCTTATCAAGCGAGGAGCACATTTGGGACAAATTCTTGACAGCCGCCGTGGGCAAAGAATCAAACCCATCCAACATCAGATTAGAACCTTACGCTGGTTGTTGCGCCAGGCACAATACACCTCGTTTGGGCAGTATTACCACTTTTCGGATCTCCTCAACCACCGCAATCCGATTGAGGCTTTCAAAAATCAAGTACCCACTTACGATTACAATACCATTTATGACCGTTGGTGGCAAATGACCCTCAATCAGGTTGCCGATGTGACCTGGCCTGGTCAGGTGAAATATTTTGCGCTGAGCTCGGGTACTTCTGGTGCCCCCAGCAAGCACATTCCCATTACGAATGACTTATTTCGGTTCAACAACCGGGCGGGGTTGCGCATGTTTTTTGCCCTCTCCCGATTCAATGTTGATCCCGATATTTTCACCAAAGACATGATGATGCTGGGTGGATCTACCGATTTGGAGCAAGGCAATGGCTATTTTGCGGGCGATTTGAGTGGCATCAATGCCAGTCGGCCTCCTTTTTGGCTGCGTTCTTACTACAAGCCGGGCAACAAAATTTCCAGCATCCGCAGTTGGGACGAACGCATTGCCGAGATTGCCAAAAACGCCCCCAACTGGGACGTAGGCTTCATTGTAGGCATTCCGTCCTGGTTGCAACTGATGATGGAAAAAATCATCGAGTACCACCAGGTCAAAACCATCCACGACATTTGGCCCAATCTATCGGTTTGTGTACACGGAGGTATCCATTTTGAACCTTACCGCAAGGGTTTTGAAAAATTGATGGCCCATCCTTTGGTGTACATGGATTCCTATTTGGCTTCCGAAGGATTCATTGCCATCCAGGATCGCCCCGAATCCAGCTCCATGCGGCTGATGATCGACAACGGGATCTTCTTTGAGTTTGTGCCGTTCAATGAAACGAACTTTGACAGCGAAGGCAACCTCCGCCCCAGCATCGAAACCTTCACCATTGATCAGGTTGTGGAAGGGGAAGATTATGCTTTGCTGATCAGCACCAGCGGCGGAGCCTGGCGTTACCTGATTGGGGATACCGTGCGTTTTACGGACAAACGGCGCTCCGAAATCATCATCACTGGTCGCACCAAGCACTACTTGAGCATTTGCGGCGAACACCTTTCGGTAGACAACATGAACCGGGGCATCCAACATGTGGAAGAAGTACTGGACATCAGCATTCCTGAATTCACGGTTGCGGCGGTAGAGGTTGGTGGTTTTTATGCCCACAAATGGTACATCGGCAGCGATACCACCATTGCCGTGGATCAGATCAAGACGCTATTGGATGATCACCTCAAGGAAATCAACGACGATTACCGGGTGGAACGGGCATCGGTCTTGCGGGATATGGAAGTGGAAGTCATTCCAACCAGCTTATTTTACAAATGGCACGAGCACCAGGGTAAAATGGGCGGTCAGCACAAATTTCCCCGGGTGATGAAAAAAGAGCGGTTCAGGGATTGGGAAGAGTTTGTGCGGCGGAATTTAGTAAGTTGATAACACTTTAGCAAAATAGACATGCTTTTAGATGGCATCAAAATAGGACTCATTCTGAGTTTTATGATCGGCCCCATTTTTTTTGCATTGGTACAAACCAGTGTAGATGAGGGCTTCCGGGCAGGACTGATGGTTGCTGTAGGGATTTGGGTGAGTGATACTTCCTACATTTTGGGGGTGTACTTTGGGGTTTCCTTGTTGGCCAATATTGTCAATACCCAAACTTTCACCCTGGTTTTGGGCGTTGCGGGCAGCATCTTGCTCATTATTTTTGGATTGGTAACCCTTTTGACCATCCCCAAAGGCTTGTTAACCGATACCTTGCCAGAATACAAGCGCAGTTCCAGCTACTTATCGCTTTTCATCAAAGGCTTTCTCATCAATATCATCAATCCATTTACCGTATTTTTTTGGTCCAGTTTGATGGGTTCAGTGGTGATCAAGGATGGGTTCAATGGCACGCAGGCTTTCAGCTTTTTTGCCGGAGTTTTGGGCACCATTGTGGTTACGGATTTGCTGAAAGTTTTCCTGGCCAAGCGCATTCGGTATTCCCTTCGCCCAGTACATTTGTTGTGGCTGCGCAGGATTTCAGGCGCCACATTGATTGCGTTTGGAGTGGTATTGTTGGTGCGGGTGCTTTTGGTAGTGGGTTAAGAGTGTGTTTGGATTTCTGGCTCGCGAGCCAGAAATCCAAACACACTCTGAGGTCAATTCCACTTAAATGTTTCAATCATTTTACGCATGTCTTTCTTCACAAAATCGTACACTGGCGCAAGTGAATCCGGTCTGATTTTGGTTTTGAAATACAAGGAGGCCCTAAAAAAGTGCTTTTTGGTATCGGTGATAAAAAATTGAAAAGGCGTTGCTGCCGGCCCATCAATGGAAAAAACCATGCCTTGCAAATCCGAACCCCGATTGATGGGTTCTTCTTCGATGTAATTGGCCTTTTTGTTGTGCCAATCTACCAGCTCAAACGCGTCTGACTTGAGTTTGTCAAACGTCTTTCCACTCCCGATTTGGGAATAAGTGCAATAAACCCGGCAATCAAAGCCGGGATAAAACAAATCAAACCAACAGGAATTTTCGGGTTTTAGGCCATTCTGGCCCGTGTCTTGCTGTACCTCTGCGTACTTGGGGTACTCAAAAGTAAATGCACAATAGTTTTTATCAAAAAGCTGATACGCCTTTTGAGGATAAATCACCCGTGGATAAGCCCTTGGCCGTGGAATGGGAGTACGTTCTTCACAAGCGATGGCAAATGCAGCAATGGACAACAAGAAAAGAAAGCGAAGCGAAAAAGTCATGGCGTACAAAGTCAGTCAGCCGTACCTCGTGCAAAGCCATAAATTGACCCAATGCCTAAATTATGGCTTTGCAGGAGTGACTGATAATTAAAAGGGCAAATCATCATCTGCAGCAGCAGGTGTAAATTCTTCCGATGAGGTTGGCATCGGTGCTTCACTAACGTTGGAGTTATTGTTGCGATTGTACGGATCGTCTTTTTCTGAAGGGAAATTGCCTGTACCTGTGCCACCCTGGCGGGAGTTGACAATGCGGAAATATTCTGCCACCACTTCGGTAGTTTTGCGGTTGTTGCCGTCTTTATCCTGCCAAGTTCGGTGCGTGAGCTTGCCTTCCAGGTAGATCGTCATCCCTTTTTTCAGGTTTTTCTCAGTACGTTCGGCCAGGTTACGCCAGGCAATGATTTCGTGCCATTCGGTCTGTTCTTGCCAATTGCCTTCTTTGTCTTGATAGCGTTCGCTGGTTGCTATGGAAAACTTGGCTACCATTGCTCCATTTTCCAGGCTACGTGCTTCAGGGTCTCTTCCCAAATTTCCAATAAGAATTACGCGATTAACCATTGTTTTAAATTTTAATCAATTTACAACAAAGTAAAACAAAAAGCTAGACCCCCGCACTACCAAATTTTCTCGCTTTGTACCTGCTTAGAAAATGGGAAAATTGGGCAGTGGTTTTACGTTAGGTGCTTGACAATCAACCATCAAATCAACCGTCGGGGCAGCCGTCGGGGCAGCCCTACGTGGCTGCCCACCACCATTACGTAGGGTTTGGGCAACCACATAGGGTTGCCCCCTACTATTCTTCTTCGGATGAAAAATACGGCCTTGGCGTTTTGGCATAAAGGACTGGATTGGGGTTGTTCAATCGCAATTTACCGGCATCTTCCGGTGCTGAATTGATGCTTTCCCACAACAAATCTTTCAATTCCATAAGTCCCTGCTGTGCCACTGACGAAATGAACAAATAATCAATGTCCTTTGGAATCGTGGGCAGCAGCATTTCTTTTAACTCCTCATCGATGAGGTCAGATTTGGTGATTGCCAGCACGCGCGGTTTGTCCAACAATTCCGGGTTGTAGAGGCGGAGCTCATTTTCCAGAATCCGGTATTCCTTGTCGATGTCGTGGGTATCTGCGGGCACCATGAACAGCAAAGTCGAGTTCCGCTCGATGTGCCGCAAAAAGCGCAACCCCAATCCTTTGCCTTCATTGGCATGCTCGATAATTCCAGGAATGTCCGCCATGACGAAGGATTTCTCATCCCGATACGCCACGATGCCCAGGTTGGGTGTCAAGGTGGTGAAGGGGTAATCTCCAATTTTCGGTTTGGCGGCAGAGAGTACCGACAACAACGTAGATTTGCCTGCATTGGGGAAACCCACCAGACCTACGTCGGCGAGTACCTTGAGTTCAAGAATTTTCCACTCTTCCAGTCCTACTCCTCCAGGTTGGGCATGGCGAGGCGTTTGGTTGGTCGGCGATTTGAAAAAAGCGTTGCCTTTTCCACCCCGGCCACCCGGGGTGATGATTCTGATCTCATCGTGTTCGGTGATTTCAAATTCAATTTCACCGGTTTCCGCGTCTTTGGCTACGGTGCCCAGTGGCACGTCCAAAATAACGTCGTCTCCATCCGCACCGCTCTTATTGGCTCCACGCCCGTTGACGCCTGGCGAGGCAATCACGTGTTTGCGGTATTTCAGGGCAAGGAGTGTCCATACGTTGCGGTTTCCACGCAAAATGATGTGCCCTCCGCGGCCGCCGTCTCCACCGTCGGGGCCACCCATTGAAGTATTTTTGTCTTGCAGAAAATGAACAGAGCCAGATCCCCCCGCGCCGGAACGGCAACAAATTTTCACATAATCAACAAAGTTCTGTTCAGCCACGATACGTATTTAAAAGTTAACTGTTGTTATAAAGTTAGAGGTTGTCAATTTCAGCACAAAGGCGACCAAAGATTTCTGCTTTGTCGCCAACGCCGACGATTCTTACTGAACGCCCGCTGAGGGCATAATGATCAAACACCGGGGTAGTTTCCTCATTAAAAACTTCGATCCGCTTGCGGATCAGCGCCTCATTGGAGTCATCGGGGCGGCCAGAGGTTTTTCCACGTTCCAATACCCGAACCACGATTTCATCATCTGGAACATCCAGCATGAGCAGCTTTGAAATGCTGTGCCCTTTTTCTTCCATTAGCTCATCTAAAGCGATGTATTGTGGAATGGTTCTAGGAAACCCGTCAAAAATATAACCTGGCACCTCAAGATTGGCTTCAACCTTATTGCGCAACATCCCGATGGTAACGGAATCGGGCACCAGCATGCCCCGATCCATATAGCTTTTTGCCTCTAATCCGAGTGGAGTGCTGTTTCCAATTTCGTACCGAAAAAGATCACCAGTAGAGATGTGCAGGAGCTGATATCTATCAACCAGTTTAGCCGCTTGCGTGCCTTTTCCTGATCCCGGAGGACCAAAGAGTATCAAATTAATCATGTTCAACGTAGATTTTTTGCCAAGCAAAAAAAAGTAAATGTAATGGAAAAATTAAGGGTCTGAAAGTTATTAAATAACCTTCAGACCCTCAAGGATAATCATTCTAAACTTCGTAAAAATTTACCGTTTTGGTGCTATCTCGAAGCATCGAGTTTCAATTTCGGCAATCAGCCCCATTAGTTCGATTTTTTCTTCGATAGCAGGTGTTGTTTCGAGCTGAGCTGTTACCACTTGAGCGGCAGTAGGCGCCGGAGCCACCGGCATGATTTGGGGGCCATATAAAGCTACCAAATCGGCTTTTTGTACAAATCTTCGTGCAGAAACACTTTTGGTGTTCCAGTAAGCTGCTTCATTCAGATTGTCAATCGCGATGCCTTTAGAGCAGCAACTGTGGATGAAACGGATTCCATCTTGGTCGTTTGAATACACCATGGCGACATGGAATACTCTGCTGCTGGCGGAACGGCGGAAGAAAAGCAAATCTCCAGGCTGAACTTCAGCGAGGTCAATTTTTTCTCCTTGCAGCTCCTGATCACGGGAGGAACGGGATATGCCCACTTTGAAATGAGCCATCACGTAGGACGTAAAACCGGAACAATCAAAGCCTGAAACAGGCGAGGTGCCTCCATACCGGTAAGGAAGACCCATGTAAAGCTGAGCGTAATCAAGAATATCCTTCCTGAGCCGCTTCTCTGCATCAGCTACCGTTGTAGGCAGATCTGCAGGAATGGTTGTTGAGTTAAGCGTTGTAGGTGTACAATTCGCTAAGGCTAAACAAGTAGTAAATACTTCTAGCATATAATGAGTACGTTGGTTCGTGTAAATGTTTTATGTATGGGACTACATGGGATGTGTAACTGGGTGATTATTTGTTAACTATGTTCTGATGGGACGACTGCAAAGATAAAGCAAAATTTCCGAAAGTTTCACCACTTGCAAACGTTAAAGCTTGTAAGTTTTTAGAAATCAGGGGTTTGTAAGGAAATTTTGTTGAAAAAAGCGTTGAAACTGTAGCGAAAATTCGCATCTGGGGAGTCAAAAAATTTCAACATTGGTAAGATAGGAAATTTGTTTTGGATATCGTACATAAAGTCTAAATAAAATGTCTACTTTCCCTAAACTTTAGTCTTAATTCAGCTTCGCAAACCTAATTTTTTACCCGTTTTATGAAAGAAGAAATCGTAAATCCGGCCCTGGCGGCCATCAATGCGACCAAGAATCAGCCCCGCATTCTACAAGGCTGGGCATTTTTTGATTGGGCCAACAGCGCATACGCACTGGTGATTACCGTGGCCATTTTTCCAGGATATTTTTTGCACATTACAGCGGACAAAGTGAAGATTCTGGGGCTTACCATTAGCGACAGTGCGCTGTATTCCTACTCTTTGTCGTTTGCATACTTGTTGATTGCGCTGGTCTCTCCCCTACTTTCGGGCATTGCCGACTATGCTGGCCGCAAAAAATCTTTTTTGCGCTTTTTTACCACATTAGGCGCAATGGCCTGCATGGGCTTGTTGTTTTTTACCAACATGCATACGCTTTGGATTGGGGTAAGCTGTTTTATCCTGGCCACGATTGGCTTCTCGGGTGGACTGGTTTTTTACAATGCTTTTTTGCCTGAGATTGCGACCGAAGACCGCTACGACAAAGTCAGCGCTACGGGCTTTAGTTATGGTTTTGCAGGCAGCATTATATTATTGGTGACCAACCTGGTGATCATTCAAAATTTTGCATGGTTTGGTTTTTCAGAAAGTTTGAAGGCGGTACCCGTTGCTTTTGTGATGGTTGGCTTGTGGTGGTTGGGCTTTGCCCAGATTCCATTTCGGCGATTGCCCGAAGATGCCCGGCATCCTTATTCAAAGCACATGATGAAGCATGGCTACGAAGAGGTAAAACTAATTGCTGCGCGTGTTTTGGCGCAACCCAATATGCTGCGTTTCCTCTCCGCATTCTTTTTTGCCAATGCAGGCACGCAATCCGTATTGTACCTGGCCTCTATTTTTGCTGAAAAGGAACTGCATTTCAATACCTCGAATCTCATCGTGCTGATTTTGATTTTGCAGATTGTTGGCATTGGCGGGGCGTACTTTTTTGCCTGGGTATCGAGCAAACGGGGCAACAAGTTTGCTTTGGTTTCCATGCTGTTCGTTTGGACTTTAATCTGCTTTGGTGCTTACGTGGTCAAAACGGGTTTGGACTTTTACTTTTTGGCAGCCTGCGTCGGTTTGGTCATGGGTGGCATGCAATCTTTGGCCAGGGCAACTTACGCCAAGTTGCTTCCTGAAAACACGCCAGATACTGCATCTTACTTCAGTTTTTACGACATCCTGGACAAGCTCTCTACCGTGATGGGTACGTTTGTATTTGGCTTGATTGAAACGATCAGTGGGGGCATGCGCAATTCAGTATTGTCTTTGGCGGTGTTTTTTGTGATCAGCATATTCATCATGTGGAAAGTCAAAGTAACCCGCAACCTCGCATAATTCGCTTTTTTACTTCAGAATACTAATGCGCTTTTTTTAATTTTGCAGCTTTGCCGCGCAGAAAAATTACTTCCTGATTTTTTGCGTCATATTTTGTTCTAACATCCAATTCAAATGAGCACGCTGCAACAAACAATTGAAAAAGCCTGGGATGACCGCAGTCTCCTGGCGCAATCCGAAGTAAAAGACGCCGTATTCCAGGTAGTAGAACTGCTGGACAAAGGCGAACTCCGCGTAGCAGAACCAAGCGCCGATGGCAACTGGAAAGTCAACGACTGGGTTAAAAAAGGGGTGGTGATGTACTTTCCCTTGCGCCAAATGGAAACCATTGAAGTGGGGCCATTTGAATTCCACGACAAAATTCCCCTCAAGAAATCATATGCCGCTTTGGGCGTGAGGGTTGTACCGCACGCCATCGCCCGCTATGGATCCTTCCTGGAAAGAGGAGTGATCCTGATGCCCAGCTACGTCAACATCGGTGCCTGGGTTGGTAGCGGAACCATGGTAGACACCTGGGCTACCGTGGGATCTTGTGCGCAGATTGGCCGCAACGTACACCTCAGCGGAGGCGTGGGCATTGGTGGGGTTTTGGAGCCACCACAAGCTGCGCCTACCATTATTGAAGACGATTGCTTCATCGGTTCCCGTTGCATCGTAGTAGAAGGTGTCCGGGTAGAAAAAGAATGCGTACTGGGTGCCAATGTGGTGCTTACCGACAGTACCCACATCATTGATGTAAGCGGCCCCGAGCCCATCACTTACAAAGGCCGGGTTCCTTCCCGCTCAGTAGTGATTCCTGGCTCCTATTCCAAGACTTTTCCGGCTGGAACTTACCAGGTTCCTTGCGCGTTGATCATCGGCCAACGCAAAGAAAGTACTGATAAGAAGGTGTCATTGAATGATGCTCTGCGAGAGTACAATGTGGCAGTTTAGTACCTGTGACTTACTCACATTACACAATAGCAGCTTCGCTGCTTTGATTTTCTACCACCTTAGACTCCTCAGACACCTGAGATGCACCTAAGCACACAAACCGTATTTCCTTAGGTGTCTCAAGTGCCTGAGGTGGTGGAAAATCAAAGTAGCGAAGCTACCTGCGTAACGTGAGTTACTTAGTTTTTAGGTATTGGGGCTTATGGCTCGTAAATCCTGAATATCCAAATACCCAATAAAATGAAATACCTCATCGTCGGTCTTGGCAATATTGGTGCAGAATACGTCGATACCCGCCACAACGTTGGATTTTTGGTGGTAGACCAATTGGCCAAGGATGCAGAGGCTACCTGGGAGACAGCAAATTTGGGTGCAATTGCCCGCATCAAGCATAAGGGGCGCATTTTGGTTTTGCTGAAACCCTCCACCTACATGAACCGCAGCGGGAAATCCGTTAACTATTGGTTGCAAAAAGAAAAAATTCCGCTTGAAAACCTCTTGGTCATTCTGGATGACCTCAATCTGGAGTTTGGCAAACAGCGCCTGCGGGGCAAAGGCAGCGATGGCGGCCACAATGGCCTCAAAGACATCGATCAAACAATGGGCAATGGTTACGCACGCCTGCGCATTGGGATTGGCAATGATTTCCGGAAAGGCCAGCAAGTAGATTTTGTGCTTGGCGAATGGTCGGATGAAGAAAATCAGGATTTACCAGGCATCATTCAATACGCTGCCGATACCTCCAAAAGTTTTGCCGCCGTCGGATTGGAGCATACCATGAATGCTTTTAATAAAAAATAGACAAAAAAGGCATCAGGACTATTCTCCTGATGCCTTTGCGTTTTGTGGCCAGTAAAAGCCCATTCTTTTTTTAACCCAACTTGTAGTAAGACTACACAAAAAAGAGGTGTGGCTGAAACGTTACTGGTTTACTTGCCACCAACTTCAATAAATCCACCGCACTTAGAATTCCAGCCAACCGTCCATCTTCTGTAACCAAAAGGTGGTGAATGCCATTTTTCAGCATCAGGTTTGCGGCGGTAGCGCCAGAATCATCCGCGTTGACAAAACAAAGTTTGGTACTCATCACCGCCATAACTGGTAAGCTGGCATCTTTCACGTTTCGCAAATCTGTGTCGGTTACGATGCCAATAATTTCAGCATCATTGCCTTCCGCGGTAATCGGTACAGCTCCAACATCGTGTGTGTTCATTAGTATTCTCAGTTTTTCAACAGTAGTTTCTACAGTCGCCATCACGACCGGACTACTCATGAGCTGCTTAATGGTCTTCATTTGTGATATGGCATTATTGTTTAGGAATATGAAAATCTTTAACCCAAGTTGTCAACAATGGCAATAAATTGCACTGATTTAGGCCATGTCCAGGCATTGATATTGGTCATGACCCCAATAAAATGGATTGATCTGTGCTTAGCGCAAAAGGCTGATAGGTTAATTAGAGTTGGTGTTGGTATTCAATAAAGCAGGGGGGATTCAAACAAACTCAATTTAAGACTGTTAGGGCAATAATGCAATAGGGCAAAAAGAATATATGAAGAAAAAAATAATCATTATAGGCGCTGGAGTGGCCGGACTCGTTGCGGCTCGACATTGTGAGGAAGCGGGTTACCAGCCTTTGATTCTGGAAGCGGATGATCGAGCGGGGGGAAGGGTTAAAACCGACCTTGTAAATGGTTTTTCTTTGGATCGGGGCTTTCAGGTTTTGCTAACAGAATACCGTGAAGTTCAGCGCTACCTCGATCTTCCTGCCTTGCATTTGCATCGTTTTCAACCGGGAGCGCTGATTTTTTCGGCAGGCCGCTCTTTCCAGTTTGGAGACCCTTTGCGCGATCCGGCACAACTTTGGTCAACCTTGATAGCTCCGGTTGGTTCGTTGTGGGACAAATTCAAGATTTGGCAGCTGACTCAAGAATTGAGTAAAACGCCAACTGAAAAGTTGTTCGAGCACAATGCTTCGTCAACACTGGAATTTTTGCAGCAACGGGGATTCAGCAAGCGCATCATTGAACAATTTTTTCGGCCCTTTTTTGGCGGAATTTTTCTGGAAAACGAGCTCCAGACTCCTGCCAGTATGTTTTGCTTTGTATTCAAAATGTTTGGCAAAGGCTATGCGGCCATTCCAGCCAAAGGAATGGAACAGATCATCACTCAATTGCAAGCAGGGCTGACCCATACCACCTTTCGGTACAACACCAGGGTAAGCAAGGTTTTGAACGATCATTTGCTGACGACCAGCGGAGAGCGCCTGGATTTTGACAAAGTCATTATCGCAACCCCTCCAGAAGCACTTGTACCTGGCTTACAAGGCCAACAACGGGCTTTTCGGAGTACCTATAATCTCTATTTTTCTGCAAACTTTAGTCCAATCCAGGCTCCAGTCATTGCGTTGGTGGCGGATGCAGACAACCCCATCAACAGCTTCTGTGTACTCAGTGAGGTGTCAAAAAGTTATGCGCCAAAAGGTAAAACCCTGATTTCGGTAACCCTGAAAGCGAATACCGACGCTGCTCCTGCAACGATAGCTGAGGCAATCAAAACTTTGGTAAAGCGCCCTGATTTGGTATTGGAACATTTGGCGAGTTACCACATTCCGCAGGCATTGCCTGTTGTCGAGGAATTGCGGTACGAGATTCCAAGCACCCAATACGCCCTCACTGATCGGATCATTTTGGCAGGCGATCATCTGCTGAATCCATCTTTGGATGCAGCTATGCGCAGTGGGCGAGAATGTGTTGATTTGCTGATGCGCGCTTAAGGCATCAGCAAATCAACGCATTAGACTCATTACAACAAGTCCATCATATAATCATCCCGGCAGCTACGGTTTCATTGGTGCCTTCATCAACAAGGATGATGCTACCCGTGATGCGGTTGCGGCGATAAGAATCAAAAAACAGCGGCTTGGTGGTACGCAGCACGATCCGCGCAATATCGTTCATGCGGATGGTGGTGTCTTCCACATCCCGGTGCAAGGTATTGACGTCCAATCGGTAGCGAATATCTTTGACGATGCAACGCGCCTCCTGGGTAGTATGCATAATGGTGTATTTCCCATTGAGCTGCAACGGGCGCTCGTTGAACCAGCAGATCATCACCTCAAGATCCTGGCTTATGTTGGGTTGGTTGTGGGTACGCACAATCATGTCGCCGCGGCTCAGGTCGAAATTATCTTCCAAAAGCACAGTAACCGACATCGGCGGGAAAGCTTCCGCTATTTCGCCACCATAAGAGTCGATCTTGGCAATTTTGGTGGTGAATCCAGATGGCAACAAGGTTACTTCGTCTCCTTTTTTCAAAATACCGCCTGCAACGCGGCCAGCATAACCCCGGTAATCGTGGAATTCGTCGTTGTTGGGCCGGATCACAAACTGCACAGGAAAACGGGCGTCGATAAAGTTGTGGTCACTTCCGATGTGTACGTTTTCTAGGGTATACAACAGCGTTCCACCGCCATACCAGGAGGTATTTTCAGAGCGGGTTACGATGTTGTCTCCTTTCAAGGCCGAAATAGGAATGAAACTTACATCCTTTACTTCGAGCTTATAAGAGAATTTTTCAAACTCCTCTTTGATGTTGTTGTAGATTTCTTCGTTGAAATCCACCAAATCCATCTTGTTGATGCAGATGACCAGGTGGGGAATTTGCAACAAGGAAGCGATGAAAGCATGCCGACGGGTTTGCTCCACAATTCCGGAACGTGCATCCACCAAAATCAGTGCTACGTTGGCCGTAGAAGCGCCAGTGACCATGTTGCGGGTATACTGGGTATGCCCTGGCGTATCGGCAATGATGAATTTGCGTTTGGGGGTAGAAAAGTAGCGGTAAGCCACATCAATGGTGATGCCTTGCTCGCGCTCGGCCTTCAGGCCATCGGTGAGCAGTGCGAGGTTGACTTCGCCTTCGCCTCGGCGTTCGCTGGCTTTTTGTACCGCTTCGAGTTGATCTTCGAAAATAGACTTTGAGTCGTATAACAAACGCCCAATGAGCGTGCTTTTTCCGTCATCTACATTGCCCGCAGTAGTAAAGCGCAGCAATTCGGAATTTTTGTAATCCATATGAATAGAACTAAAAAAAATTAAAAATAACCTTGTTTCTTGCGGTCTTCCATCGCCGTTTCAGAGCGTTTGTCGTCGGCACGAGTACCCCGCTCGGTCACCCGGGATGCTGCAAT
>NZ_JBBAKG010000079.1:23879-29213 GCF_040403615.1 Haliscomenobacter sp.
CGCTGATTTTTGGGATCCCACTGACCAAATTCGTCGCGGTGAGAAAAGAAACGCTCCTTGGCCCGGGCTTTTTCTTCATCTCGGCGGGCACCACCAATGGCCGCGTCGTATTTGCCTTTCTCCATAGATTCCAAAAGCACCGCAGTTTGCAAAAAATTGCGGCTGGCATTGTAGCCTTTTTCCTCTACAATGCGGCCTTGATCGATGGCCTCTTGTACCGAACCAACAATAAGTCGAGCACCAATGCGCTCTACCAATTCGTCGCGGTAATCCAGGGTTTCCTGAAAATTGTGGCCAGTATCAATGTGCAGCAGTGGAAAAGGGATGCGTGCAGGATAGAATGCCTTCATGGCCAGGTAAGTCACCAGGATGGAATCCTTGCCGCCAGAAAACAACAATACTGGATTTTCAAACTGAGCCACGAGTTCGCGAATAATGAAGATCGATTCGGATTCCAATTCCTTGAGGTGGTTCAGGTTGTAGTTAAAGTCCATATGATTGAACAGTTAAGTTTAACGCAATGATATTAAGGGCCGCAAATAGTCCATGATCAGCACCGCAGATGCTTCGATGGTCAATTGATCGGTACGAATTTCGAGATTTGGATTTTCGGGAGCTTCATAGGGGTCATCAATACCTGTAAAACCCTTGATGAGCCCTGCTCTGGCTTTTTGGTACAAGCCTTTTACATCGCGGGCTTCGCACACTTCGATGGGGGCGTTGATGTATATTTCGATGAAATCTTCAGCGCCAACGATGCTGCGTGCCAGATCGCGCATTTCCCGGCTGGGGCTGATGAAAGAGTTGATGCAAATGACTCCGGTATGGAGGTAGAGTTTGGAAATTTCTGCAATGCGCCGGATGTTTTCCAGACGGTCTTCGGTACTAAAACCCAGGTTGTTGTTGATGCCAAAGCGGATGTTGTCGCCATCGAGTACTTGCGGAAGGTATCCTTCTTCAAACAAGAGGCGTTCGAGGTATTTGGCAATGGTACTTTTTCCAGAACCAGACAACCCTGTCAACCACAATACCTTACTCCGCTGATTCAAGCGTGCCTCGCGCTCCTGTCTTTGCACGAGTTGATCAAATATTGGATGAATATGCTCTGCCAAGGATTACTGTTTTTCACTCTGTTTGGGTAATAATGTCGCGAAGATAATTAACTCTCATTTAAATTCTTACACCTTTTTGCGCTAACATATTGACATTCATTCATTTATTCCTGAACCTCTGGATGTTAAGTGCTGGATTTTGTGGCAGTTATATTTGTTAGGGAATCAAGTGCCATCAAAAAAAAGTTGAATTTTATTTGATTCGGTTTTTGTTGGCTTCAGGGTAGTTAAAATATGGTTTCCCATTCTTGAACTTGTTTTTTGTTGCTGAAATAAAAAGCCAAGCTGCTTGACCAAATCATTCAATTGTCTTCATTCCACCTTCATGTTCAAATAAATCTCTATTTTTACAGGTCAAAATCGAACCAGCCGGGTTATTTTACGGTTAGTCGTATTCAACGTTCAGCATTATCGTTGTTGCACAAAAACGAAAAAAGATGAAACCAGACATTCGTGCACTACTCAAACAGCGCATTCTCGTCATAGATGGTGCGATGGGTACCATGATTCAGCGCTATAAGCTTGGTGAAGTAGATTACCGGGGGGCACGTTTTGCCGACTTCCATTTAGATGTCAAAGGCAACAACGACTTGTTGTCCATTACCCAGCCCCAAATCATCGAAGAAATTCACCGCGCTTACCTGGATGCAGGAGCCGACATCATCGAGACCAATACTTTTTCGAGCACCTGGATCGCTATGGCCGACTACGAAATGCAGGCGCTCGCTTATGAATTGAATTATGCTTCGGCACAAGTAGCCAAACGCTGCGCCGACGACTATACTTTACGCAATCCCAGCAAACCGCGTTACGTAGCAGGTGCCATGGGGCCTACCAACCGTACCGCTTCTCTTTCGCCAGACGTGAACGACCCTGGCTATCGTGCTATCTCCTTCAAAGAATTAAAAGAAGCTTACTACGAGCAAGCAAAGGGCCTCGTAGAAGGAGGAGCTGATCTTCTGCTGATCGAGACGGTCTTTGATACCCTCAATGCCAAAGCGGCCTTGTTTGCTACCGAGCAATTGTTTGAAGAACTCGGAACACGCGTGCCAGTAATGATATCCGGCACCATTACCGATGCCAGTGGTCGTACCCTTTCGGGCCAAACTGCTGAAGCGTTCTGGATTTCAGTGAGTCATATTCCATTGTTGAGTGTGGGGTTGAACTGCGCCCTGGGTGCTGAAGAAATGCGTCCCCACGTGGAAGCCTTGTCCAACATTGCCGATGTTTTCATCAGTGCTTACCCCAATGCGGGTTTGCCCAACGAATTTGGTCAATACGACCAAACGGCGCTGGAAATGCAGGCTTACATCCGCGATTTTGCGGCCAGCGGTTTTGTCAATATGATTGGTGGCTGCTGCGGCACAACTCCTGACCACATTCGCGCCATGGCCGAAGCCGTCAAAGGTGTGCCTCCCCGCCAGATTCCGCAGGTACCCAATTATACCATGCTCAGTGGACTGGAACCCCTGATCATTCGACCAGAAACCAATTTTATCAACATTGGCGAAAGAACCAACGTAACTGGCTCCCGCCAGTTTGCTCGCCTCATCCGTGAAGGAAAATACAACGATGCCCTGGTGGTGGCGCAGCAACAGGTAGAAGCAGGAGCCCAAATAATCGACGTCAACATGGACGAAGGTTTGTTGGATTCTGAAAAAGCCATCGTTGAGTTTTTGAATTTGATGATGTCTGAACCGGACATTGCCAAGTTGCCGATCATGATCGACTCTTCCAAGTTTAGCGTGATCGAGGCAGGTTTGCAATGTGTACAGGGCAAGTGTGTCGTCAACTCCATTTCGCTCAAGGAAGGGGAAGAATCCTTCATCCACCATGCCAAATTGGTACATCGTTATGGTGCAGCCGCTGTGGTCATGGCTTTTGATGAAGCCGGACAAGCCGATACCATCGAGCGCAAGGTCTCGATCTGCGAACGCGCTTATAAAATCTTGGTCGAGCAAGTCGGGTTCAAACCACAAGACATCATTTTTGACCCCAATATTTTTGCAGTGGCTACAGGTATCGAAGAGCACAACGATTACGCCATTTACTTCATCGAGGCTACCCGCCAGATCAAACAACGTTGCCCAGGCGCCAAAATCAGTGGCGGGGTGAGCAACATTTCCTTCTCCTATCGGGGCAATGATCCCGTACGCGAAGCCATGCACTCGGCTTTCTTGTACCACGCCATTCAGGCTGGAATGGACATGGGCATTGTCAATGCGGGGATGATTGAAGTGTATGAAAATATTCCAAAAGATTTGCTGGAACGCGTTGAAGACGTACTGTTTAACCGCCGCGAAGACGCAACCGAGCGCCTAACCGAATTTGCTGAAAACATCAAAAACGATGGCGGTCGGGTATTGGTAAAAGACCTGGCCTGGCGTGATGGCACGCTCGGAGAACGCATCACTCACGCCTTGGTCAGAGGGATCACTGATTTTATTGACCAAGATACAGAAGAAGCCCGCAAAAGCCTACCCCATGCACTGGGAGTCATTGAAGGCCCGCTGATGGACGGCATGAATGTGGTAGGTGACTTGTTTGGCGCAGGCAAAATGTTTTTGCCACAGGTAGTCAAAAGCGCCCGGGTGATGAAAAAAGCGGTGGCTTACCTCACCCCGTTCATCGAAGAAGAAAAAGCCGCTGGAGGCGGCAGCACCAAAGGGAAAATCCTGTTGGCTACTGTGAAGGGCGACGTACACGATATTGGCAAAAACATTGTAGGCGTAGTTTTGGCCTGCAATAATTTTGACATCATCGACATGGGCGTAATGGTTTCTGCGGACAGGATTCTCAAAAAGGCCAAAGAAGAAAATGTGGACATCATTGGTTTGAGCGGACTGATCACGCCTTCCTTGGATGAGATGGTGTACATGGCCAAAGAGATGGAGCGTTTGGGCTTCAAATTACCGCTGTTGATTGGTGGTGCAACAACCTCCAAAACGCATACTGCGGTCAAAATCGAGCCACAATATTCTGGCCCGGTCGTGCATGTCCTGGACGCCTCCCGCAGTGTGGGGGTAGCCGCTGCACTGCTGAGTGGAGATCAAAATTACCGCAACAACGTCGTTTTGGAAACCCGCAAAGATTATGAGCGCATTCGCGAACAACGTGCAGGCAGACAGACCTCCAAAGCGTTCATTGAACTCGATAAAGCCAAAGAAAATAAAATACCCATCAATTGGACGGGCTACAACCCTCCCGTTCCGATAAAAGCAGGCATCACCGTTTTTGAAGATTACAGCCTCGAAGAACTGAGCGATTACATCGACTGGACGCCTTTCTTCAGCAGTTGGCAAATGGCGGGTAAGTTCCCGGCCATTCTCAAGGATGAAATTGTGGGCGTGGAAGCCCAAAAGTTGTACAACGATGCCCGCAGTCTCTTGCGTCGGGTGATCGATGAAAAATGGCTGAGTGCCCGTGCTGTGATTGGGCTTTTCCCGGCCAACGTAATCAATGATGACGACATCGAAGTGTATGCCGACGATGAGCGCCAGGAAGTAAAAGCGGTATTGCACCAGTTGCGCCAGCAATTGCGCAAAGCAGCAGGCCAACCCAACTTCTCGCTGGCCGACTTCGTTGCGCCTAAAGGCAAAGCCCAAGATTACATCGGTGCTTTTGCCGTTACAGCAGGAATCGGGATCGAACCTTGGGTGGCAAAATTTGAAGCAGAACTCGACGACTACAATGCCATCATGTTGAAAGCACTTGCCGATCGCCTGGCCGAAGCCATGGCCGAACGCATGCACGAACGTGTACGCAAAGAATTCTGGGGATATGCCGCTGATGAGTCTTTTTCCAATGACGATTTCATCAAAGAAGTGTATCAAGGTATTCGGCCAGCACCTGGTTATCCTGCTTGCCCTGAGCACACCGAGAAACGTACCCTTTGGGAATTACTGGATGTAGAAAACAACACGGGCATGATCCTTACCGAAAGTTATGCCATGTATCCTGCTGCTTCGGTAAGTGGCTGGTACCTCTCTCACCCGGAATCAAAGTATTTTGGTTTGGGGCAAATTGGGAAAGATCAGGTAATGAATTATGCGAAGCGCAAAGGCATGAGCCTGGAAGAAACAGAGCGCTGGTTGGCTCCTGTACTCAATTATGAGTAGCATTCGACCTTTTTAAGAAAGAATATACAGACTTTTTGTCGTTAAATTAGGCATAAAAACAAAGAGGCCGCCCGACTGGGCGGCCTCGAATGCCAATTGTAATT
>NZ_JBBAKG010000080.1:0-29138 GCF_040403615.1 Haliscomenobacter sp.
TGGACGCCCTTTCGCGGCACTTCAACATCCACAACTCGGCACGCCACCGCGCCATGGGTGATGTACAAGCTACCATCAAAGTGCTGGAATACATCCTTCAACACGATGACAATCGCGAGAAGGCAGACCTGTTGATCAATCTGGGCATCCGAGAGGCCATGTTGCCCAATAACCTGAACTTGGAAATCATCCATAAACTCCCCGAGGCTTGCGGGGTTTATTATTTCCACAACGAACAAGGCGAAGTGATTTATGTCGGTAAGAGCATCAACATTCAAAAGCGCATCGCCGAACATTTTGCCGACAAAACCGAAAAAGCCAAGAAGCTCCAGGAACATGTATACGACATCAGCTACGAACTAACCGGCAGTGAATTGTTGGCTTTGCTGCACGAATCTTTTGAAATCAAGCGTCTTTTGCCAGGCATCAATCGAGCTCAGCGCACGCGTCGCTTTCCTTATATGGTTCATACCTACCTCAATACCGAGGGTTATCTGTGTTTTGGGGTAGCAGAAACGACGGTAAATGTCCACAAAAAAAAGGACATTTTAGCAGAATTCCCTAAAATTTCTTCCGCAAAAGGGCGGCTCATTTCGGCCAGAGAAAGATTTGGCTTGTGTGAAAAACTACTGGGCTTGAGTCCCAACACTGGCCCTTGTTTTCATTTTCATTTGCAGCAATGCACCGGCGCATGCGTAAGCAAAGAACCGCCGGAAGTGTACAATGAACGGGCTCAACAAGCCAAAGAATACATGTGTCAGATATTCGACCACAATTTTTTCGTGCTCGATCAGGGCCGCGAAGAAGAAGAATCAGCTGTGATCCTGGTTGAAAACGGCCACTTGCAAGGATATGGGTACATCGAACGTGGCGAAGCTGCCGATTCCGATGCACTTCGCAATGCGGTAAAACCGGTAACCGGAAATGCCGAAACCAATCGAATAATTGCACGGTTTTTGAGTGAAAATCCTAAGATACAGGTGATTAAGTTTTAGGTTTTGGGCTCACACAATTTTACTAAATTAAGGTAAAATGGTGTGAACCCAAAATCCACTATTCCTTCGACACCACATCCCCTGAGCCCGACACTTTCGAACTCATTCTGGGGCGGCCTTTGTAATATACATCTCCTGAGCCGCTGATGCGTACCTCCAAATTTTCGGTGCTGTGAATCGAGGCGTTGCCCGAGCCAGAAATTTGCACGGTGGCTGCTTCTACCTGAACCCCCATTGCAGAAATATCTCCCGAACCGCTGATGGCAATGCCAATGGATTTGGCGCTGCCTTTCAGGTTCATGTTACCCGATCCGCTGATTTTTGCTTCAACTTCAGTTGCTTCAAAATCCAGATTCAAATTGCCGGAACCGCTTACTCCCAAGGCCAGATTGCCCAGGTTTTTAAAAGGAGTTTCGCCTTTAATGTCTCCAGATCCGCTGAGTTTAACCGCATTCAATTTTGGAACGGTGATGTACACATTGAATTTATCGTAGCGGCCAACATTTTCGGTGAAGCGGATTTTCCATTGCTTGTCTACAACTTCTTTGGAAAGCAAACTGATCAGGTTTTCGTGTGATTCTACTTCGATTTTTTGCTCGTTGCCTTGGCGAACGAACACATTGCCCGAAAAAGTGAGGCTGAATCCTTCGAAGTCAGCAAGGTTGAGGGTTTTGCGTACAACCGGGCCTTTACCCTGTACGCCATTGCCCCAGCTCCAGTTTTGGGCTGACAGGGACAAAGTCAAGAGTAAAAACGAAAAAAGGGCGATGGCTTTGCTGAAATGTTTCATTGAAATGTGCTTTTTAGAGGTTAGAGAGTCGTCAGTCCACCGCAAATGCCGGTATGAACCAACGTTTCCCTTTAGATGCTAAAAAGGACGAGGGCTACCTATTCAAGGTTGCTTTTTTTTCAAAGTTTATTTTTTCCCTTCAGGCGAAGGAAATATGGTGCCTTATGCGCTGCACCTTTAATACAAAATATTGCATTAATTCTACATTAAACTATAGCAGCTTCGCTGGTATAATTTTTTCACCACCTAAGAGTCACCTTAGAATCTAAACTGTATCCTTAGGTGACTCTTAGGTGGTGAAAAAAATACAACAGCTAAGGTGTCTATCTGAGTTAGTTAGGCACTTTGGTTGGATTCAGCAGGTCATAAAACTGATCCAGTTTAGGCAGAATGATGATGCGGGTGCGGCGGTTGGTAGAACGGCCTTCTTCGGTATCGTTTTTCACCAGCGCGTTAAACTCCCCACGGCCTGCGGCGATCAAACGATTGGGATCAACATTGTGGTTTTTTTGCAAAGCACGAACTACTGCTGTTGCACGTTTTACGCTCAGGTCCCAGTTGTCGTCCAAACAAGCCGTTTTGATTGGTTTGTTGTCGGTGTACCCTTCTACCATCACTTCCAGGTCAGGGCGAGAAAGGATGATTTTGGCAATTTTCCCCAAAACGTCATTGGCTTTAGTATTGATCACGGCGCTTCCAGATTGGAATAGCATTTTGTCGGACAAGTTGACGAAAACAACCGTTTTGTCCACTTTTACATCCACATCCTTATCGTCCAGTCCTTCTTTCAATACACCTTTGAGGTTTACTGACAATGCCAAATTGATGGAGTCAGCACGGGTACGGGCAGCCTGTAGAAGCTGAATGTACTTATCTTTTTTCTCCAATTGGGACAAAGTCTCCTTGATGTTGTCGTTGGCAGACTTTGACAAGGTGGTCAGGTCGGTCACCGTGTTCAGTTGCTTTTCGCGCATGTTCTTCAAGTCATTGATTTGAGCTTTGAGGTCATTGATTTGTTCCTCCCGCAATTGGAGGGTGCTTAGGTTGGTGCGAATATCTCCACCCAGGCGTTCTTTGTCTTTTTCACAAGCGGCAAGGCGACTCATGTATTCGTTGAGGCTGACCCCGAGCTTGCCCAAATCTTTGTTGGCGGCATCCAACTGTGATTTTAGGTCGGTTTGCATCGCGAGGTACTGTTTCTTCATCACACAGGAAGAGAGAGAAAAACAGATGGCGCAAAAAACGATAAGTTTTGCTAATGATTTCATTGCGTATTGGTTTGTTTTGAATTGGTTTGTTTTGAATTGGTTTGAAGTAGATTTTTGATCAACGTATTCAGACAAATATTTGTTCTTGCCTTGATTCGTCATTTGAGAGGGGATCTTGATTTTCGTGGACAAGATATGTAAAAGAATCAAATCTTAATGCTACAGTGAGGTTGCAGGATTTAGGAACGGAAATAAAAAAGTTCTTGGTAAACACAAGGGCTAATTTGCCTATTCTGCAGCTTTAAGCTCATTTACCAGTTCGGTCATCATTTTTTTGGCATCTCCAAACAGCATCCGGGTTTTGGGGGAATAAAACAGTTCATTTTCAATGCCTGCATAACCTGAGCGCATGCTGCGTTTCATCACAATGACATTCGCAGCATCCTCCACATCCAAAATGGGCATGCCGTAAATGGGTGAAGTAGGATCGTTTTTTGCTGCAGGGTTGACTACATCATTGGCCCCCACCACCAATACAACATCGGTGATTTTAAATTCTGGGTTGACGGCTTCCATTTCCACCAGCTTATCGTAGCTCACATTGCTTTCTGCTAAAAGAATGTTCATGTGTCCGGGCATCCGACCCGCCACGGGGTGAATCGCATACTTAACGTCTACCCCTTCGCCTTCCAGGTAAGATTCCAGTTCGTGGCAAACGTGTTGGGCTTGGGCAACAGCCAAACCATAGCCTGGTACTACAATGACTTTTTTGCTGTATTTCATCAAGATTGCGGCATCAGATGCATTTACTTCCTTGATTAAACCTGTAACCGTTTTGGCCGGCCCAGCAGCAGCAACCCCACCGAAATTACCCAATAATACATTGGTTAGTGAACGGTTCATTGCCCTACACATCACCACTGTAAGCAAGGTTCCGGCACTCCCCACCAGAATACCGCCAAAAAGCATCACCTTGTTGTCGTACAAGAAGCCTCCGAAAGCAGTAGCTACCCCGGTAAAGGAATTGAGCAAGGAAATAACCACTGGCATGTCAGCCCCCCCAATTGGGAACACAAATAACAAGCCATATACAACACTCAAACCCAAGATCAGGTAAATGAAATCAGGGTTGGTCAAAAATCCACTTGCCATGCCCACTATCAACGCAACGATGGACAGGAGCACCACCATGTTTACCACTTGTTGGGCAGGAACATGGATGTCTTTGATTTTTTCTTCCAGCTTGCCAAATGCGATCATTGAACCCGAAAAAGAGACCGTACCGATGACCAACCCCAACAGCAAAATCACCACCCGAGTGGCCGACGCGCTGTCTGCATGGTGCAAATAGTGATCGTATTCAACTATCGAAATCAGTGCTGCGCAAGCACCGCCCATCCCGTTGAAGAAAGAAACCATCTGTGGCATTTGGGTCATTTGTACACGTTTGGCCATTAATGTCCCCACGATGGTACCGATGATTAATGCACCGAAAATCCAGGGATAGTTTTTCAGCATTACGGTATCATTCAGGAAAATAGTACCGAGAATAGAGGCGGTCATGCCTATGGCGGCAATGAGATTGCCTCGACGAGCCGTGCTGGGTTTACCCAACTGCTTGATCCCAAAAACAAAGCTGAAGGCAGAAAGGATGTAGATGAAATCGAGAATAAATGTCTTCACGGCTGTTATTTTTTCTTTTTAAACATTTCCAACATACGGTCGGTCACTACAAAACCACCTACTACATTGAGCGTACCTAAACATACTGCGATGAATCCCAGAATGGTGGCAAATAGGTTTTCTGCCTGCCCCATCACGATGATGGCGCCAATAATAATCACCCCGTGAATGGCATTGGCACCGCTCATCAAGGGAGTATGCAGTACGGAAGGAACTTTTTCAATCAGCTCAATGCCGACGAAGATCATCAAAACGACCAAGTAGATCATCAGTTGATTCTCAGATACAAATTGAAATATAGCTTGCATGAGGAGCATTATTTTAGGATTTCAATATTTGACCGTCCCGGCAGATCAGCGTTCCGGCGGTTATTTCATCGCTCATGTCCCATTTGAATCCTTCGCTTGTGGCCAAATGGTTTACAAAAGCAAAAATATTTTTGGCATAGCTTTCGCTGGCATTGGGTGCGAGCATCGAAGGCAGATTGGAATAGCCTACAATCTTGACACCGTGTTTGACCACTGCTTTATCCAGCTCGCTCAGTTCACAGTTGCCCCCTTGTTCAACAGCCATATCGACAATGACGCTGCCCAATTTCATGACTTTCACCATTTCTTCGGTTACCAGTACAGGTGCTTTGCGACCCGGAACCTGAGCCGTTGTAATGACCAAATCGGCGGTAGCCAAATGCTTTTTCAGGATTTCTCGCTGGCGGGTCAGCACGTCTTCACCCGCTTCTTTGACGTAACCTCCTTCAATTTTGACGCCTTCGCCCATGTCAAAAGAGATGAATTTGCCGCCCAAAGACTCGACTTCTTCCTTGGTCTGAGGCCGTATGTCGGTCACTTCTACAACTGCACCCAAACGGCGTGCGGTGCCAATGGCCTGCAAACCTGCAACCCCGGCGCCAAAGATGAGTACTTTAGCTGGAGTAATCGTACCTGCGGCAGTCATCAACATCGGGAAAATCTTGCCGGACTCATTGGCGCCAATGATCACTGCTTTGTACCCGGCCAAATTGGCCTGGGAACTCAAAGCATCCATGGTTTGAGCGCGGGAAATCCTGGGAATGGCATCCATACTGAACAAGGATACCTGGCGGGCGTTGATTTTTTCAACCAAAGTCGGATTGGTCAAATGGTAAACGAAAGAAATGAGGACGCAACCTGCTTTGAGTTTCTCCATTTCTTCCTCATTGGGCGGGTTTACCTTACAGAGCACATCTGCGGTACTGTTGACTTCTTTTGCAGAGGAAAGCACCACAGCACCCGCCTCGACATACGCCTCATCAGAAAAGAAAGAATTGAGACCGGCACCGCTTTCGATGACACACTCAAATCCATTCTTAATCAATTGTTTGCATACAGTTGGCGAAAGAGCTACCCGGTTTTCATCTGGCCTAGTTTCTTTTATTGCACCTATTTTCATGGTAGTAAAAAGAGTTTGATTAGGATCAGAGTTGAATTGTTTGTTCTACTGGGATCAAGGACGACAAATCTACGTTTTAGGGAAATATAATTGGGTAAATCAATGGTAATATATTCAAATATTTTTCACCATTCGATTTTTTCCAACAAAACGACAATTACTCGAGCGTAAAAATAAATCAATAAAGAGAAGTCTTACTGATGCAAAAATCAAAGGGCATTGGTGTCTTTTGTCACCAATGCCCTTTGATATAAACTTAAATGGAAAAAAACTTAGTATGACGCAAAAAATTCCTTAGCCCTCGAAGTGGACAGATATGGTAAAAGTACGCGACAAGAGTTTTTCCAACACGGTAGATTCTTGCAACGCAGGGTTGTATATCAAGGTATTGCCAATGCCGTGGGAAATTTTCAACTCTGGAGAAAAGATGAAAAATGGAAAAAAGAACTGTAACCCAGCACCGTATTCAAACTGAAAGTCAGAAGGAGAAATGCGCACCAGGGTTTCTGCTTGTTTGGAACGCGAATCACTCGCAACGTCAAAAGAATACTTGACTCCTGCGATTACAAAAGCGCGCTTGTCGTGAAAAGGAGCCGATTTATAGCGCACTTGAAAAGGCATTTCTACAAATACAGATTCCACCGATCTTTTACTGAAACTGCGGAAGCGACTGATTTTGTTGTAGTCGATGTTGCGCTCGGCAAACGACAAGGTAGGCAAAAACCTAAAATCGAAATAATCGCCCATTTTCAAGTTGGCCACAATGCCCAGGTTGAACCCAGGACCAGTCACTGATTGAACCGCACTGATGCTGTCGTTCATCAAAAACTCTTTGGATCGAAAGGGCTTGAAATTGGAGGAGTTGATTCCCAGAGTAATCCCAAAATAATATGGTTTCTGGTTGAAATCCAGGAAATTGGGATTCCCCCGGTATTTCTGTGCTTGTAAGCTTGAAGTGGCCAAAACCATGGCAAATGCTACTTGAACCCAACGTAAATGGAACAAACGCCTAATGTTAATGCTGTGCATCGGTTAGATTTAAATCCGGTTTTCTCAAATATGTTCAGGAGCTCTTGTCCTTCGGGAAATACCTGTACCGATTCGTACAAATAAGCATAGGCCCGTTGGTCATTGGAGGTAAAACGCCCAATTAGTGGCAACAGGTATTTGAAGTAGCTGTTAAAAATCTGCTTGAACGGAAAAAGTTTGGGTCTGGAGAATTCCAACACCACAATTTTGCCGCCAGGCTTGAGTACCCGGTACATTTCTGCAAGTCCTTTTCTGAGGTCTTCAAAATTGCGGACACCAAAGGCGGCAGTCACTGCATCGAATTGATTATCTGGGAAATGCAAATCTTGTGAGTCGCCATCTTCCAGTCGAATCACAGCTCCCAATCCTTTGTCTTTTATTTTGACCCGTCCGATCTCCAGCATTTTTGGCGCAATATCGACGCCAATCACTTCGACAGCTTGCATTTTCTGCGCCATGGATATGGCCAAATCCGCGGTACCCGTAGCGATATCGAGGATGAACTTGGGCTGAACTTTGGCCACCTCGGCAATGGCCTTGCGCCGCCATCCGCGATCGATACCCAATGACAAAAAGTGGTTGAGGAAATCGTAATAAGGAGCTATCCGATCAAACATCACTGAAACCTGCTTGGTTTTGGATTCTTGCTCGTTGTAAGGGGTGATCTGCTGACCCATGTTGAAAAATTTGTGCAAAATTAAGCGGGATTTCGATTAATCCCAATTTGTTTGCAAGGAGAACCCAAAAAGAGGGAATAAGTTTTAAATCCATTGACTTAAAAGAAGAAGGGGAAACCAGGGTAATACGTTTACGAAACCTTGGAGGTTTCGTAAACGTTCAACTTATTCGCATGAAGAAGCTGTTGCAATTCGAATTGTGGTAGCTACCTTTACAATCAGAATAAACTTATGAAAACAGCAGTTCTGATCATCGACGATGAAGTCAAATTGCGAAGCCTGTTGGCCAGGCTCTTGAGACTGGAAAACTACGAGGTAAGTGAAGCAGGAGATTGCCAAAGCGGCCTCAAACTGCTCACCCAACAGCCTTTTCCAGTAGTGCTTTGCGACGTCAAGCTCCCCGATGGCAATGGCGTAAAATTGACTGCCGAAATCAAACAAAAGTACCCCGATACCGAAGTCATTCTCCTCACCGCGTTTGGCAACATCCCCGATGGCGTCAAGGCCATCAAAAACGGCGCATTCGATTACCTCGTCAAAGGAGATGACAACAACCGCATAATCAGTTTATTGGCACAGGCCAGTGAAAAGGCCGAGAAAGCCTTTCAGCAAAAGTCCTCTATGCTTTCACTGTCCGGCGACAATAAAGGATTTCGAGGCATTATCGGACAATCCACGGCCATCAAACGAGCCATCGAACTGGCCCAAAAAGTAGCCCCAACCGATGCCAGCGTGCTGCTCACCGGCGAAACGGGTACAGGCAAAGACGTTTTTGCACAAGCCATTCACCAGGCCAGCAGCCGTTGTGACAAAGCTTATGTAGCCCTGAATTGTGCAGCATTTTCTCGCGAAATCATTGAAAGTGAATTATTTGGCCATAAGGCCGGGGCTTTTACCGGCGCCATCAAAGACAAAAAAGGCCTGTTGGAAGAAGCCCATGGTGGTACCTTATTTTTGGATGAAATTGGAGAGATGCCCCCAGAGTTGCAAACCAAATTGCTGCGGGTGCTTGAAAATGGTGAATACCACAAAGTAGGACACACCAAAACCCAAAAGGTAGACGTGCGGATCATTGCTGCGACCAATCGCAACCTGCAACAGGACAGCAGCAGCGACCAATTTCGCCTCGATTTGTATTATCGCCTGGCCACCTTCACCATTCATTTGCCATCACTCAATGAGCGGGTGGAAGACATTCCTTTATTGGCCGATCATTTTATTGAGCAGTTTTCAACCCGGTTGAACAAAATAATCACCGGAATGTGCGCTGATTTTATTCAATTGCTCCAACAACATACCTGGCGGGGAAACATTCGCGAGTTGCGCAATTTGTTGGAACGCGCCTGTATTTTAAGTGAACATTCAGTTCTGGAAGTGGAAAACCTGCCCTGGGATTTTCATCAAAATTTACAACATTCCTCCGAAGGTCTTTTCTCCCTCCGCGACATGGAAAAACGCCACATTTCCCGCATGCTGGAACACACCCAAGGCAACAAAACCCGCAGCGCTGAGTTGCTGGGAATTGGCCTGACTACCCTGTACGCCAAAATCAAAGAATACAGTTTGTAAAAAAGAAAAAACTCAGCAAGACCTCCTCCTACCCTACCATTTCCGAAATCCGTTTTCCATTTCTGCATGGTTTTAGAGGTAAAGCATTTCCTAAAACGACTTATCTTCCTGATAACCAATTAAATTTTAGCTCACCTTTTTTTAGGCACAAGATTTGGCATATGCTTGGTACATCAAAAAACCAAACGTATGCAAACACTCATTGCCGCAGCTTTACTACTCTTGGGCTTACTCTGTTTTGCCTTCTTTTATTGGATTACCAATCGCTTTGACAAAATCTAAACGCACCATGTTCACAGCACTCTTCATCCTTTGTGTGGTCGTATTTGGGTACTTGATTTATGTACTCCTTCGACCCGAAAAATTTTAATCCTCAATTATGAATACCAACCTTACAGGAGTTGTAGCCATGCTGGTGCTGACCATCATTATGGCCATTCCACTCGGTCGTTACATGGCCAAGGTGTACCAGGGCGAACGCGTTTGGACAGATTTCCTCAGTCCATTGGAGCGTTTGTTGTACCGCCTGGGTGGCATTAATCCAGCAGAAGAAATGACTTGGCAACGTTTTTTGCGTGCCTTGCTCACCATCAACATGCTCTGGCTGGTCTATGGTTTCATCATGCTTTTTTACCAGGGAATTTTGCCGCTCAACCCGGATGGCAACCCGGGCATGACGCCTGATTTGACCTTCAACACGGTGATCAGTTTTGTGGTCAATTGCAACTTGCAACACTACTCTGGCGAATCGGGCATGACCTATCTGACCCAGTTGGGCGTAGTCATGTACTTCCAATTTGTGAGTGCGGCTACGGGTATGGCAGCGCTGGCAGGCGTTTACAAAGCCATGCAAGAAAAACAGTCCAGTACCATTGGCAACTTTTACGTGTATTTCATTCAAAGCATCACCCGCGTATTGTTGCCCTTATCGATTGTGCTTGCCCTGTTCCTGATCATTGGGGGTACTCCGATGACCTTTGAGGGGAAAATTCCATTGACGACTCTTCAAGGAGCCGAACAAAACATTTCCCAAGGCCCAGCTGCTGCCATGATCGCCATCAAGCAGTTGGGAACCAATGGCGGTGGTTTTTTTGGCGTCAACTCGGCGCATCCGCTGGAAAATCCCAATTACCTGACCAACATGCTCAGTACCATGGCCATTCTGCTCATACCTATGTCGATGGTTTTTGCGCTGGGATTTTACCTCAAACGCCGCCGTTTGGCCTGGACGATATTTGGGGTCATGTCGATAGGTTTTCTAGTGTTTGTGGTCAGTACCGTTATCGCTGAAACGGCTGGTAATCCTGCCATTGCAGACATGGGCATCCAACAACAGCTCGGCAGCATGGAGGGCAAAGAAATTCGCATCGGTGCTGAAGCCTCGGCCTTTTGGGGCATTGCCACTACCGCTACCTCCAATGGATCAGTCAATGCCATGCACGACAGCATGACCCCCATCAGTGGGTTCTTGCAACTGTTGGACATGATGATCAACGCACTCTACGGTGGCGTCGGCGTAGGCTTGCTCAATTACTACATCTTCATCATCATTGCAGTGTTCATCAGCGGCCTGATGGTAGGTAGAACGCCAGAATTGTTGGGTAAAAAAGTGGAAATCCGGGAGATGAAAATCGCCACCTTGATTACCCTATTGCATCCCTTCCTGATTTTGGTGGGTACGGCATTGAGCAGCTATTTGCTGGTGCATCATGCGGATATCGCCTGGGTTGTAAAACCAGGTAATTGGCTCAACAACCCCGGCAACCACGGTTTCAGTGAAATGTTGTACGAGTACACCTCCTCTTCTGCCAACAACGGCAGTGGTTTTGAGGGTTTAGGCGACAACAATTTCTTCTGGAATGTAAGTTGCGGCATCGTCCTTATTTTGAGTCGATTCATCCCCATCATTGGTCCAGTGGCGATCGCAGGGCTGTTGGCACAAAAGCAGTACATCCCCGAAAGTTCGGGAACGCTGCGGGTCGATACGGGTACCTTCGGAGTCATGACGTTTGCGGTAATCTTTATCGTAGCGGCCTTGTCTTTCTTCCCTGCACTGGCTTTGGGGCCATTGGCAGAGTATTTTTCATATTAATATGACGCAAAAAATCAGGAAACTAATTTTTTTCTGCTCTAATAAGCCAAGCATATGTCTAAGCAAAAAAGTTCCTCACTCTTTGCCGCAGCGCTAGTGCGACCAGCTTTGGTTGAAGCGTTCCGCAAATTGAACCCGGCGATACTGTACCGAAATCCGGTCATGTTCACGGTGGAGATCGGCACGGTGATCATGTTGATCATGTGCCTTTACACCCTGATCAGTGGCGACAGCACTCAGGGCAGCATCGCTTATAATCTGGTGGTTTTCGTGGTGCTTTTGCTCACGGTCTTGTTTGCCAATTTTGCGGAAGCCATTGCCGAAGCCCGCGGAAAAGCCCAGGCGGAATCCTTGCGCAAAACCCGCGAAGATACGCCAGCCAAGGTGATTCGGAATGGCAACATTGAGTTGCTCAGTTCAGCTGCGCTCAAAAAAGGCGACATCTTTATTTGTGAAACGGGGGACACCATCCCCATGGATGGAGAAATCATTGAAGGTCTTGCGACCATTGATGAGTCGGCCATCACAGGTGAATCTGCTCCAGTGATCCGGGAAGCAGGTGGCGACAAAAGCAGCGTCACTGGTGGTACCAAAGTGCTTTCTGACAAAATTAAAGTCCAGGTCACTACTCAGCCAGGCGAGTCCTTTTTGGACAAAATGATCGCTTTGGTGGAAGGGGCTTCCCGCCAAAAAACACCCAATGAAATTGCACTGACCGTGCTTTTGGCAGGGTTCACCCTCATCTTCACTATGGTTTGCGTGACCCTCAAGCCATTTGCGGATTACTCCAACACGCCCATTACGGTGGCAGCGTTTGTGTCTTTGTTTGTTTGTTTGATTCCTACTACTATCGGCGGGCTCTTGTCGGCCATCGGGGTAGCAGGGATGGACAGGGCCTTGCGGGCCAACGTCATTACCAAGTCGGGTAAAGCAGTGGAAACAGCTGGCGACATTGATGTACTCCTTTTGGACAAAACGGGTACCATCACCATTGGCAACCGCAAAGCTACGCGCTTTTATCCTGCACCAGGCGTAAGTGAAAGCAGTTTCATTCAGGCCTGCGTGCTGAGTTCCCTCGCCGATGATACCCCAGAAGGCAAAAGTATCCTGGAGTTGGCGGGTGAAAGCGTGGTTAGAAACGCCTCGATTGAAGGGGCTACCCTGATCAAGTTTACCGCTGAGACCAGAACCAGTGGCGTGATTCTGGCCGATAAAACCGACATCCGCAAAGGAGCGCAGGATGCCATCTTGCGGATTGCCCAACAAGCAGGAAATGCCTTTCCAGCCGAAACAACGCAAGCTGTAAAAGACATTTCCAACAATGGAGGCACACCCTTGGTGGTGGCTCAAAATGGCACAGTACTTGGGGTTATCGAACTGCAAGACATCATCAAACCTGGCATTAGTGAACGTTTTGAGCGCCTGCGCCGCATGGGGGTCAAAACCGTGATGGTCACTGGTGACAACCCCTTAACTGCCAAATACATCGCCGAAAAAGCCGGAGTAGACGATTACATCGCCGAAGCAAAACCGGAAGACAAACTGGCTTACATCCGCCGCGAACAAAGCGCAGGTTTTCTGGTGGCCATGATGGGCGACGGTACCAATGATGCCCCTGCCCTTGCTCAGGCTGACGTAGGCGTAGCCATGAACAGTGGTACCCAAGCCGCTAAAGAAGCCGGCAACATGGTAGACCTCGACAATGATCCGACCAAACTGATTGAGGTAATCGAAATCGGCAAACAATTGTTGATTACCCGGGGTACTTTGACCACTTTCAGTATTGCCAATGATGTGGCGAAATATTTTGCCATTGTACCTGCTTTGTTTATGGTCTCGATTCCGGCCTTGCAATCGCTTAACATCATGAAACTGAGCAGTCCCGAAAGTGCCATCATCTCCGCAGTCATTTTCAACGCAATCATCATTCCGATGCTGATTCCATTGGCTTTACGCGGGGTGGCTTATCGGCCAATTGGGGCAGCGGCATTGTTGCGGCGTAATTTACTGGTGTACGGTTTGGGGGGCGTGATCTTGCCTTTCATCGGCATTAAATTGATTGACATCCTGATTTCTGTTTGGTTTTAAATTTTTAAACTTAAAAAAATGAAACAAGATATATTTCCTGCGATCCGTTTCACACTCGTGACCCTGATCCTGGTTTCAGTGCTTTATCCTTTGCTTATTTGGGGCTTCGCGCAGGTATTTGGCCCGGCCCAAGGCAAGGCAGAATTGGTGTCCTTTGCAGGCAAACCCGTTGGTGCAGCGCTGGTTGGGCAGGTTTTTAATGAAGACCGTTATTTCAATGGCCGGCCTTCGGCAGTTGACTACAATGGTGCAGGTTCGGCAGGCAGCAACAAGGGTACTTCCAATTCTGACTACCTGGCTTTGGTGCAAGCCCGCATTGATAGTTTTGTGGTCCACAATCCCAAAGTGGCCATCAAAGACATCCCTTCCGAGTTGGTTACCGCTTCAGGAAGTGGCCTCGATCCTGATTTGTCACCTGAGGGTACAAAAATTCAAGTTTCCCGGATCAGTTCCATTCGCAACATCCCCGAATCCCGTTTACTGGAGTTAGTTGATGCACAAACCGAAGGGCCTTTGTGGGGCATTTTCGGCCCGGCCAAGGTAAATGTTCTTAATTTGAACATTGCTTTAGACAAATTCAAGTAAACCATGACTGACGAACGCGCCCAATTGGCAGATCAGTACCTCGCCCAGCTCAAAGCATCTGGGCGAGGTAAGCTTAAAGTTTACGTAGGCATGAGTGCCGGGGTTGGCAAAACCTACCGCATGTTGCAAGAAGCCAAGCAAATGCTCAATCAAGGCATTCATGTCGTCTTGGGTCTGGTGGTTACCCATGGGCGCAAAGAAACCGAAGCGTTGCTAGATGGTTTGCCGGTTATTCCACAGCGGGAAGTTTTTTACAAGGGCAAAAAAATGAGCGAATTGGACGCAAACGCCCTGCTGATACTCCATCCTGACTGGGTAGTTGTCGACGAGCTTGCTCATTCCAATATCCCGGGCAGCAAAAATTCCAAGCGCTGGCAAGATGTAATGGAACTCCTGGCGGCAGGCATCAATGTCATCACTGCTGTGAACATCCAGCACATCGAAAGCATCAACGATGAAGTGCAACGCATCACTGGCATTCAGGTACAAGAGCGCGTACCCGATGATTTTTTGCAGCAAGCAGATGAAGTGGTCAACATCGACCTCAGTGCGGAAGATTTGATTACCCGCCTGAAAGAAGGCAAAATATATGACCCTGCCAAAGTAGAAACTGCGTTGCGCAATTTTTTTCAACCAGAAAAAATCCTGCAACTTCGGGAGTTGGCGCTTAAAGAAGTAGCCACCCAGGTAGAGCGAAAAGTAGAGAAGGAAGTACCCCGTCCAGTGCAGGCCCGTCACGAAAGGTTCCTGGCCTGTATCAGTAGCAATGAGGCTACGGCCAAAAAAATCATCCGCAAAACTGCCCGATTGGCGCGTTATTACCAAAGCAAATGGTTTGTATTGTACGTGCAAACCCCCAATGAAAGCCTAGATAAAATCCCCCTGGATAAGCAACGCCACCTGATCAACAATTTTCAATTGGCCGTTGAAATGGGGGCTGAAGTATTGCAGGCCCAGGCGGGAGAACGGCTGAATAAATGGTTGGTTCCAGTAGCCATCCCGCTGAAACTCATCAATGTATCGGTACCAGACATTGGCAATGCAATCCTGGAGGTGGTCAAAGAAAAACAAATTACCACTATCTGCATCGGCAAACCCCATTTGCGCCTTTGGCAAATCATTTTGCACACGGGCATTTTCAATCAATTGCTGCGCGCCCTCAAAGAAAATGAGGTAGACGTAGTGATTCTGTCTTAACTTGTCAAAAACATTGCCATGACGCTGCAACGAAAAATCGCCCTGGGCACCGGTTTTTTATTTCTACTCCTGCTGCTGATCAGCGGAGTTAGTTCCTATTACATATCTGTACTAAAAAATGATACCCAGGAAGTACTAAAAGACAATTACGAAAGTCTTGATTATTGCCATGGCATGTTGGCGGTTTTGGACCGGGTCAATGTGCCAAAATCTGAAGCCAATAAAAAATTCAATGCGCATCTCCTAAAGCAAGAACAAAACATCACCGAACCAGGGGAAGGTGCTGCAACTGCTGCACTGCGCTTGGCATTTGATCGCCTTGGCGCAGATTCAAGCCAGGTATCGGTGGCACGCATAAACATCATCCAAATTTTACAAATCAACATGGAGGCCATCCAACGCAAAAACGAGGTGGCTATGGAGACCGCTCAAAAAGCCAAGTTGTACATCACTACCCTGTCGGCTTTTTTGTTTTTGATTGCCTTCACTTTTGTACTCAACTTCCCAGGACTCATTACTGAACCAATTAAAAAATTCAACGAAGCCATTCAGGAACTCAGCAAAAAAAACTACAGCTTCCGCATGCACGTTGACAGTTCTGATGAATTCGGCCAATTGGCAACTGCGATCAACCAAATGGCGGCCAAACTGGATGAATACGAACACAGCAACCTGGCCCAAATGATGTTTGAGAAAAAACGGGCAGAAGCAGTGATCAACAGTCTGGACGACGCGAGTATCGGGATCGACAAAAAGGGAATCGTACTTTTTGCCAATCAAAAAGCCCTAAAATTGTTGGGTTTGGAGGCCGCTCAAGCCATTGGCCAATCGACGGAAAACCTATCCAAACAGAATGATTTATTGAAATACATTTTGGAAAATCCATCCGGTACTTCTCCCTTCAAAATAGTGATGGACAATCAGGAAAATTACTTTTTGCTCGATTCCTATAAAATTCAGGTAGATGAAGAGCCAGGGACGGTATATGTACTCAAAAACATCACGTCATTTTTGGAAAAAGACGTGGCCAAAACCAATTTCCTGGCCACCATTTCGCACGAGTTGAAGACGCCGATCTCCGGAATAAAATTGGGTTTGCAACTGTTGGAAAACCCCAAAACGGGTTCGCTCAATCCAGAACAAGTCCAGTTGATCCACGACATCAAATCCGATAGCGACCGCCTATTGCGCATCACCAGCGAATTGTTGAACATGACGCAACTGGAAACCGGAAAAATTGACCTGACGCTGCAATCTGTAGACCCCACAGAGTTGGTGCGCACGGCTTTGCAAGCCTTGTATCCACAATCTCAAGAGAAAAAATTGCAAATCAGCACCCAGTTTTTGCCCAATTTGCCAAAGATCTGGTGCGATTCAGAAAAAACCATTTGGGTATTGATCAACTTGTTGTCCAACGCAATTCGGTATTCTTCCGAAGGCGATTACCTGGAGGTCAAAATTGAAGTTACACCTACCCAAAAGGTTCATTTCACCATTCAGGATCAAGGGCCGGGCATTGCCGCAGAATTTCAGGACAAAGTTTTTGAAAAATACTTCAAAGCTCCAGGCAGTAAATCAAATGGTACCGGATTGGGGCTGGCCATCAGCAAAGACTTTGTAGAGGTCATGGGCGGAAACATTGGGGTACATAGCAACTTAGGGCAAGGGGCAGCTTTCTTTTTCGAACTGCCCCAATTTCAAGAATAAAAAAGCCTCGCTCCAGTAAATGATAAGGGCGAGGCCATGTATATTGAGTTACCTAGTTTCTATTCAAAAAAGGAACAAAGTCGAACCTTTCTAATTGTTGGAAAACGGCATAATTGGAGCCACCTTACCGCTCAATGCTTCCGTTTTGGGCAAACGAATAGACACAACTCCATTCGCAGAACCAACCTGCATTTGGTCAATTTGCACCATATCCGGGAAAACCGGGATTTGGCGTACAAAAGGGAGTGATTTGAATTCCTGCCTCCAATTCCTTTGGGTAAGCACCGATTCAAAAGCAGTGGGGTTTCCTTCATATTGGAGTACCAACATATTTTCAGCCAGGTATATATTCAAATCTTCGTGCGTCAATCCGGGCACTACCAGATCAATTTGAAAGTAACGGGTGTATTCCTTGATGTTCAAAGCTGGCGTTGGACTCAGCGCCATGGGGTTCAGCTTTTGATTGGATTCCCAAGCATTCTTGGTCAATTCATCATCAAAATAGAGTTCGCCTTCCTTAAAGTGTTGCAGTATCATGGTTTTTGAGTTGGAGTTTGGAAGCGTTCATTGAATGATTACTGACTTGCAAATCTCGTTCCAAGGTGCAATCCAAGACATAACGTCAGTTCAAATCAAAATCAACTGCCACAATGGCAAAATAAGTGACAATTTTGCAATTCGAGATTTATCCCTATTTTGAGTGGAGAAACAGAAACAAACATTAAACATCAATCATGGATCGCAGATCGTTTATTCAAAAAACAGGCATGGCCGGTGCCGCTGTTTTGGCACCGCCTTATTTGATTCCTTTCCGGCCAGCCAAATACAAAACCGTACTCATCGGCAGCGGTTGGTGGGGGCTCAATATCTTGCGGGAAGCCATCCGCAGTGGTCAAATCACCGTAGCCGCCCTATGCGATGTGGACGACAATCAATTGACCAAATGCAAGCAGGAAGTAGACAAACTCTGCAACGACCAACCCAAAATCTACAAAGATTACCGGGACTGCATCAAAAGCGAGCGCCCGGATATTGTGATCAACGCCACGCCCGACCATTGGCATGCCCTCATTGCCATTGAAGCCCTGCACAGCGGCGCACACGTATTTTTGGAAAAACCCATTTCGCATACTGTCAAAGAAGGCAGCGCCATTCAAAAGGCCGCACGCGATGCCCAAAAAATTTGCATTGTGGATTTTCACCGCCGCTACTCGCCACACAATGTGAGCGGGATGGAGTTTTTGAAATCGGGCAAAGCAGGCAAAATTTACAGCGTCAAAGCTTTTGTGCATTACAATAACGGGATGGGCAAAAAAGAGGAAGAAAGCGCACCGCCTGTTGGGATGGATTGGAACATGTACTGCGGCCCGGCTCCAATGGTGAATTTCAACCCTGGAATGCATCCCCGTGGCTGGCGACAATACACCCAATTTGCCAACGGCAACATCGGCGACTGGGGCCCCCACTGGTTTGACCAGATTTTGTGGTGGACGGAGGAAACCATGCCCCGCAAGATTCACTCCACGCAAAAATCAGACATCCGCAACTCCCTGGCCAATGCCCCGGAGGAACAGCGTGCGACGTATGAATTTGAATCCTTCATCTGCACCTGGGAACATACCCTGCTCAGCAACCACCCCGAACGCCAAGGCGAAAATGTCGGGGTGTATTTTCATGGCACCGAAGGGGTGTTCCACATGGGCTGGCAACGAGGCTGGACTTTTTACCCGAACGACACTAAAAAGGAAATCCTGAAGGAAGCAGCAAAAATGAACGAACCCGATCAGCAAAACATCGAACTGGTTTGGAATGATTTCATGAATTGTATCCCTACTGGAAAACTGCCCCATGCCGATATTGAACATGGACGGCATGCCACGAACATGGCGCTACTCGGCAATTTGTCGGCAAAGCTGGGTCGTTCCATCGAATGGGATCACAAAAAGGACATGATTGTGGGGGACAAAGCGGCGAATAAGCTGCTGCGGAGGGAGTACCGGAAGCCTTGGGAGTATCCGGGTTAAGTTGATATTTGGCAGCTTCGCTGCTTGTTTTTTTCACCACCTAAGACACTTTAGACACCTAAGATTCACCTAAGTCATTATTTTACAATTTCTTAGGTAAATCTTAGGTATCTAAAGTGTCTTAGGTGGTGGGAAAACAAAAAACCGAAGGTTTTCAGTCCTGTTCCTTTTTCACATAAACCTCTCCCCTACTCAACAACCGCGCCGTCCTTAACACTCCTGCCTTTTTTACCTCAATTTTCCCCTCAACCACTTCAAAATCCAGCGTCACACTGCATTCTCCGGAAGGATGCTCAATGGAATACAAGCCATGATCAGATTGCGGCAAATGCGCGATCCCTGCTGCAATACTACCTTGCATCAGCGCGGCAGTAGCCACGGAAACCGCCGCCAAAACCCCAATGGCATCGTGTACCTCGTGGGGAATAAACATGCGGGTATTGATCAAGCCTCCCTGCTGGGGTGGAGCAATCAGACACATTTTGGGTACGGTTTGCGTACTCACGTCTCCCAGATTCATTTTTGGGCCAATTTGCAAGCGAATCTGCTCTATTTGCTTTTTCAACTCGTAATTTCCTGCCAATTCAGCCACAGATTCCGTGCCTTGCAGACCAAAATCAGCAGCGCGCAGCAGCACAACCGGCATGCCATTGTCGATGCAGGTGAGGGCAAAACCATCGATTTGGTCTATGGCATTGCCGGTGGGCAACAATGCTCCACAGGTGCTGCCAGCTACGTCCAGGTAATTGCAAATGATGGGCGCTGCTGTTCCAGGCACTCCATCAATGCTTGCATTGCCAGCGTAATTGACATTGCCACTCGGTGTTTGCACCAAAACCTCACAGATGCCGCCCGTATTGAGCATCTTAATACGCACCGTGGTGATGGGGTCAAGCGCTGAAACCAGACCTGCTTCGATTGCAAAGGGCGCAACCGCCGCCAGAATATTGCCACAGGTTTGTCCGGTGGAAACTCGTCCTTTGCCTACCACAACCTGCAAAAAAAAATAATCCACATCTGCCGCTGGATCCTCGGAAGGGCCAACCACTGCAGCTTTGCTGGTCAGGGGTTGTGCGCCACCCAATCCGTCAATCTGCCGGGGGTCGCCAGTCTCGGTGCCTTCCATGGCCAGGAGTACGGTTTTATGGAGTGCTTCCGCATTGGAGGGCAGGTCTTTGGCCAGAAAGAACAAACCTTTGGAACTGCCGCCTCGAAACTGCATGAAGGGGATTGCTTTTTGCATCTCATTCTTTTTTATCAGCCAGTTTTTGTAACTGATCCCGTGTAGCCATTGACATCAAAGGTATCATCTCTTGCTCCTCCAGCATATCTACCACTGCACTCATTTCGTCCAAGCGCCGAGTGGCATGCTTATGGGTTCCTTCAACAAAGCGGTCTATCAAGTCATCTTTCTCTCCAATAATGGAGCGAATTTGCTCGCGGATGTATGCCTCCTGGCCAAAGGCTTTGCCAGCCTCCACCGCTTCACAAATCACTCCGGCGATGCCTTTGTACACGATGGAACGCAAGAGTTTCAGTTGGGCAGCCCTGCCTATTTCAACATCCTGGAGTACTTCGATTTGTAAAGGATAGGCAACCATTTTTTCCTGAAACAAAGCTGCTCCAGGCCCAGAAGCCAGCATGGGCGTGCGGATGCCTGCGGGAGGCACTGGCGCCATGATGGCCAAATCCACAAATTGCACGCCCGAGGGGGCGAGGATTTGAGCAATTTCCATCTTTTTGCTGGGCGCAGAGGTGTTCATTTCCAAAAAAAGTTGATGAGCTTGCAACACAGGCAATACCTCTCTGGCCACTTCAGTCGAAACGGCTGAAAGATTGACACTGAAAATGATGTCTGCATTCAATACTGCTTCGGCATTGTTACTGGCCATCACAAACCCGGCGGGCAATGCCCGTTGCGGATTGGGATCCCAGCCCGTGACGTCTAAACCCAATTCCGCCAAATCTCTGGCAAAATGGCTACCTGCTTCGCCCAATCCTAAAATGGCAATTCTCATGTCAATATCCGAATTTGGTGTCCCACCCATAAATCTGAATGGACGTTTTTCCCAATCGCAATTGCTCGCGCACCGATTCTTCGCGTGCTTCGCGGGCAATGGCTTTTTCAATGGCTTCTTCGATCCGGTTTTGCGGTACCACCACTACCCCATCGCGGTCGCCCACGATGATGTCGCCGGGATGAATCAGGCATTCGCCGATGACAATGGGTTCGTTCAGGGTTCCTTCGCCAAAATTGGTGGTGCCCCTGATGCACAGCCCACGACTAAAAACTGGAAATCCCAATGCTTCAATGTCGTCGGCGTCGCGTACACAAGCGTCGATGACGAGTCCGACAATGCCCTGGGTTTTGGCCCCCAGGCTCATCAAATCGCCCCAGTAGCCCGCTTCATAAAACCCGGAGCAATGGGCTACAATGACGTCGCCAGGTTTGGCGTAGGCATAAGCGCGGTGCAGCAGGACGTTGTCGCGCGGCATGGTTTGTACGGTATAAGCTGGGCCGCAAATTTTCATTCCCTGATGAATCGGTTTGATGGCGGAAGGTAAGTTGCCCGTTTTCCCAAGCGCTTCATGCAAGGTGGCAGCCGAAAATTGACGGAGTTGATTGATGCTGTCCATAGTGGTTCTTAAAAAATACTGGAAACAATCCGCGGAACAAAACTTTGGTGTGCTTCAGCGTATTGCACCTGTTTTTGGCCAGAAATCCGACGTGCATGGTTGGCTCGGCGAGCGGCCAATTCTGCGTAATAATCCTTCAAGTAATTTTGAGCGCCCATACAGTCCATAGCGGCCATTTTTTTGTCCATTACCGAAGTGATGTCGATAAAGGTATCGGGTGCAAAACCACACAATTCTGGTTGGTGGGGTTCAAAAGCATACCAGCTGGGGGGATCGATGTTTTTGAAAGCACTCGGTACACCTGCACCGCAAGACAACAAGCGGGCGCGTTGAACAGCCTGAAAAGCCAAGGGATGATCAGGGTTGAAAGGGTCTTTTTCCGAATGGGAAAGGATCACCGTTGGTTCAAAATCACCAACCAGTGCTGTCAATTGGGCAATTCTTTCGTCAGAGAGCAACATCGGATAATCGCCCCAATCCCAAAACTGGATGGGTGTACCGATGGCATCCGCAGCGCGTTGTGCCTGATCTTTACGGATGACTTTTACACTTTCCACACTGCGCTTGGGGTCTTCTTTCCACAATTCGCCAGATTCGCCGCGCTCGCCGTAGGATAGGGCAATAACCAGGGTTTCTGCTCCTTCTTCAATGGCTTTAGCGATGGTTCCGGCAGCCCTCCAGACAAAATCGCCGGAATGGGCACCCACAACTAATAATTTCTTTTTCATAGGTGATTTTTTTACAATTCCTCAGGCATGGGCGTGCCTCGGGTATGAAAACTGGGTACCGTTGCCAACCCCCAGGCTTGTCCTTTTTTGCGTTCTTCCAAGGTCCAATAAACGGTTTCAACATCAGGGTCGAGGATCAAACGCGCAGTGGTATTGGCAATTTCAATGCGGTTTCCTCCGGGTTCGTACACGTACAAAAAGAAGGTTTGTTGGATGGCGTGCTTGTGCGGCCCGGTTTCGATAAAAATGCCATTTTCGAGGCAAATATCGGCCGCGATGAGTACTTCCTCTCGGCTGTTGACGGCGTAAGTGAGGTGATGAAAACGCCCGTTCAATCCCAAATGATCAGCAGTAACGGCCAGGTCGTAAGATTTGGAATTGACCTGAAACCACACCGCCTGGGGGTTCATGTCTTCCAGGTTGTCTACAATCGACTCGCTGAGGTTTCCTCCGATGTAATGCAATTGAAAATCGCGAAAAGCACGAATGTCCGGAGCGAGGAGGTTGAGGTGATCGATGCGGCGCACGTTGATGCCTCTGGCCGGAAATTTGCTGGCGGTATTTTTCAAGGCAGAAACCGAATCCCCAGAAGCCTTGAATTTATGGGTTTCGAAGTACAGCTCTGCCAAGTGGCCGCTGGGGTACCGAAATTGGTAACTGGGGCCGTGGCCCAAATCTCCATCGTGCCAACCTACTGCGTATTTAGTTTTACTTAGGGCTTCCTCGCGTCGCTCCAGGGCGGCGGGGCTTTGGGTGCGCCAGGCAAAATGGCCAATGCCTGCATGTTTGTTGGCGGTCAATTTGAGGCTATGGTGCTCGTAATCGTCGTAGGCCCGCAGGTAGATCGAATCACCAATGGCAGCGCTGACGTACATGCCCATAATTTCTGTAAAAAAGCGGGCACTCTCGTCCAATTTGGGGGTATACATTTCAATGTGCGCCAAATGGGCAAGGTCTCGGATGATTGCTGACATAGGAAAGGGTTGAAAAACGAACTGTTGCACATAAAGTCTGGCCATCAAAGATCATGAAGTTTTTTAGAAACCCAGGAAAACTATCTTTACAATTGCAGATAAAAAAAGAACATCAGGATGGCCAAAGAAAAGACAATCCTCCACTACGAAGGACTTTATGGCGATGCGACTGCCCGGCATTCCCCAGAGTACATTTTTTTGGAACTGATTGCTACCCGCAGTAAATTGTTCAACTGGAGCATCAACACCCATGTACACTTGAATCTTTTTCAATTGTTTGTCATCGAAAAAGGCAGTGTGATTTTTCAAACCGAAGGAGGATCAGTCACTTGTGACACCCCCTGTCTCTTCTTTATTCCCCCTGCCATTCTGCACGGCCTGAATTATTCCCCCGACGTTTATGGCCATATTCTCACGCTTTCAGAAACGATAGTCGAAGAGATTTTCCCAACATCCTCGCCCATTTGGCAGACTTTCAATCAGGCTTATCTCATTCGTACTTTTGAAGAAACCAGCGATTTTGATGGTTTTCGAACCTTGATCCAGTCCATCGAATTCGAATTGTTCAACGACAAGGCGGAGCGCATGCCGATGGTCAAAGCACTTTTTGCCCTGCTATTGGTCAAATTGCACCGCCTGGTTAAACAGGACGAAGACCAAAAAACCGACAACCTGACCATGGGTCATTTTCGCCGGTTTCAGAAAAAAATCAAATCCGCTGATTTCCCCAAAAGTATACCAGAGTTTGCCGCTGAGCTAAACATTACACCCGTGCACCTCAACCGAATTTGCCGTGCGGTAGCGGGAAAATCGGCTATCCAACTGGTGCAAGAACACCTGATCGGCGAAGGCAAAAAGTATCTGATTCATACTTCGTACTCCGTTTCAGAGATCGCTTATTTGTTAAAGTTTGAATACCCAAACTATTTTGCGCGGCTGTTTAAAAAGTACGTGGGAGTTTCTCCGGTTGAGTTTCGCGAGCAGCAGCGTTAAATCATTTCTTAAACACTTTTTCTAAAAATTTAAACACCTTATCCAGGTTTTCAGGAGTGCCAAATGCAGGCCCGCCGTGCCCTGCTCCTGCCAGCAATTCAATGCTCACTTTGTCTTTGGCCAAAACCTTCCCAAGTGCCTCCGCAAAGTTGATGGATTGCTGGGTAGGTACCAATGGATCTTCAGTGCCATGCTGGATGAAAAAATAAGGGTCATCTTGGCTGATGTAGGTGGCCGGACTAGCTTTTTTCACCAAATCTGCGGCAAGGGTAATTTGTTTGCCCAGCAACTCAGACTCAGGTGAATTGGCCTCGTCGTGATCGGTTCTCCCTTTGCCAGAGGCTTTGAACTGTGGATCCATATCCGTAAATGCAATAGGCCCAAACCAATCTACCACTGCTTGCACCCGGCTGGACTCTTTGGGATTGCCGAGTTTCAGGTCTTCCAATTCAGCCACTCCGCCTGAAGTACCTGCCATGGCGGCCAAATGGCCACCCGCCGAACCGCCCCAAGCCACGATTTTGTCGGGGTTGAGTTGGTAAGTTTTCGCTTTTGCCCTAAGGAAGCGAATGGCAGCTTTCACATCGTAAATTTGAGCCGGAAAAATCGCTTCTCCACTCAAACGGTAATTGATGCTGACTACGGCATACCCCCGTTTGAGTCCTTCCAAAACTGGCGTCACCTGTCGATCGGCTTTATCACCCATTTTGAACGCACCGCCGTGAATGTGCAGAATTACTGGGAAGGGGCCTTTGCCTACCTCTGGCAAATAAATGTCCATTTTTTGCGCAGCAGAAGCCTTTGCATAAGCCACATCGAGCCATTTGCGCTTGATGTTGTCGGTATTGGCTTTGCCCATTCCACCTCCTGGTTGGCAGTTGGCCAGTAAGGAAATCAGTAAAAAGGGGAAACAAAGTTGAAAAATCCTGAATGCTTGCATGTTAGCGATTTTGGTGCTGATGAGGAATGTATTTGTGCTGAACCCAATAGCTTGCAACGGCCATTGTGGTAATGATGACAAGTATGAGCGGAGCAAACGAACGGAGCAATTCAATGTCCTTGCCGATCAGATTGGGCTGTCCGCTGATCCGTTCGACCATCCAGGCCAATGCGGCTATGGCTACGCAGATTGTTGCGCCAACCCTGAATGGAGGGTACAACGAGGTGCGACTGAGCAAAAGCAATCCCGGAATAGTCAGGGCAATGATGAACAATTGCATCAATTCGATGCCCAAATTGAAGCCCAATAAACTGATGACCAATTGAGGAACATCCAGCTCCAATTTAATCAGGGTATCCGCAAATGCCAGGCCGTGGATCAAGCCAAAACCCGCTGCAATCCAAATTTCTTTTCCTACAAAAACCGGTCGAAAGGCATGAATGGCCGCAATCAGAATCGAAACGGCAATCAGGACTTCTATGGGTTGACTCGGTACCAGCAACCAATGCATTCCGCCGATCAACAGCGTCAAGGAATGTCCCAAGGTAAAGGCGGTGACGATCTTCAGCAGCCGAACCAAGCTGTAGCGCAATCCGCCATAATTGCCCCATTTTTTCCCGTTGCTGAGCAAGGGTGCAGGCAACAACAAAGCCAGCAAAAACAACAAATGATCAGTTCCCTCCGCGATGTGCTCCATGCCTAACTTTAGCATATTGACAAATCCTGTCCAACTACTGCCACGAGATAGATTGACTTCCAGTGGGGGAATCCGCCCAGAAGGAATATCCAATTGAATTGTGCCCAATTGATTTGCTTCGCCCTCAATTTTTCCTGCAGCCCAATCTTGATGAACCGATACCACAATCAGGTGGGTTATGACCTGATGCACCACCGCATCGTAATGCAACACAAAATGTCGCAGGTCTTCTCTCGGAGGTGGAATGAGTCTTACCAGAGCCTCCAATTCAAAATACTTGCCATTGATCGGATTCTCGGTGGTATTGATGCTCAGGTTGTTGACTACCACTTTCCAGGGCACTTTGCGCATTGAAACGGGTCGGATGTGCTGCAAAAAGTACTGCTCCAGTTTTCTTTTATGCAGTCGCAAAAAAAGATGGGGATCCAACTCCGTATTCATTCCCCATGCTGCCAGCAATTCACTCAGTGGAATTTGAATTTCTGCCTTTACCTGGGTAGACAATACGTTCAACCGAACCAAGGAGTTGGGCATGGGATGCGCCTCCATTGCTAGAGGCAGCATCCACATAGTTAAAGTCCAAATGATAAGAAAATTTCGACTGAGTAAAATAAATACCAGTCGAAATTGACCTTTAATTGCCCCCATAATCGCCGGTTCTGTCGCGCCATACCGAGTGCGGGTGATTAGCCGATCTGATCACAATACCGCCCTGGCAAGAATATTCGATCCAGATGTTGGGGCCATCGATGCGCACGTAGTCGTTTTTGGTTTCAATGGCAGTTGTACCCGAATAGGCGACGTAGGTATCATCCAGTTCAGCAGTGTATTTGGCCAGGATGGTGGCGGCGTTGGCATCGTCGATGTCGTTGACGTAGGTTTTGATGGCATTCAGCACCAGCGTCTTTTTAGCTACCGACAAGGTGCTGACCTTCAAACCCGATTTGGAGGTAGGAAACTGTCCGTCTTTGCCTGGTCCCAAGAGAATATCGCTGAAGGTGGAGCCAAGTTTGGCCGTGGCCAATTCCGTATCACTCAAACCAGTCAGCATGGCCGAAAAAGCCACGCGTTCCTGGCCAATGGGCTCATAATTGACGCTGCTTTGACTAAAAGGTGCAAAAGGCTCTACTGCCCGGAAAGAGGGGGTGGCCCCAGTCATTTTGCCACCATTGTAAGTGTTGGATACCGCGATGTGGTGGCCGCCGTACTGCAATTCCCACAATCCAGTCGTGCTGGGTGTGCCCAAAAAGGCCATGTAGTAATTTCCAGAACCGTAGGTAGATCCTCCGCCATTGGCAAGGAGGTAATCGTCGGCTGCCAAAATGGCGATGGCTTCGGCGTAGCCTTCGTTGTTGGTGGAACCCATGATTTCGGCCAGCAAAGCCTTTGCTGCGGTCAACTGGGTAGTGCTCAAGGTGCTAAAAGCCAGGCCTACCCGCTTGGTTTGCACCAGGGCTTGGGGCAGGTTCGACCAATTGACCGCATTGGTTTTGGAATAAGTCAACTGTAAGGCAGCCAGTTGGGTAGCATTCAAGGTAGCTTTGAAGGCTTCTGCCAAGCAGACAACTTTTTGCAATCCGGTAGCGGTGGAGCAATCGGCAGAGGAAGTGCTGGCTTTGCTCACTGTAAGTGCCAGCGTACAGGTTTGACCGCCAAAACTGATTGCAAAATTGGCTACGCCATCGGCATCAGGAGTTCCGCTGATGCTGTAGGTCAAGGTGCCAGTGCCATTGGCCAGCGTTCCAGCCTGAAGCGTGGCGCTCAAACCGCTTACTCCGGTGGAAGCAATAGCAGTACCCGCAGCAAAGGCATTGCCATTGCCGCCGGTATATGAGAGGCTTGCCGTGCCAGTATAAGCAGCATTCGCGGTAGCGGTAGCTGAAAATGTAGCCGTACCACAGGCCAGGGTAGCCACACTTGGTGTAACAGACACAATTGGATCATCGGTTTTTTTACAGGCATAAAAGACCAAAGCAGCAACGCTCAGCGCAGTAATGATTGTTTTTTTCATTCGGATGGAATTAGAGTGATGAATAAGGGATAAAAAGCAAACATCCGGACAAAGGAAGATCAGCTCAGATCAGTGCCTAAGTCCAGGTTGTTTTCAACATTATTGAGCGTAGAATGTATATTTTGATGGGACAAATTTCTAAAGGATTGTAAAATGGTGCAAAGGACTTTTTGTGGAGAATTGGATACAAAACGAACCCGCTTGAGTGGAAGTTTTTTTTTGAATCAATAGGAAAAAATTGATTTTTTCGTTTTTGGTGGCAGCTTCGCTGCTTTTTTTTCACCACCTTAGGCACTTCAGACACCTGAGCTTCAACTAAGTTTATAAGTCAAACGGATTCAGCACTTCTAAACCTTCGATGGAATTAAAATCTGACACATTACGGGTGATAAGGGTGAGTCCATAAACCAAGGCAGTTGCACCAATGATGGCATCGGGGAGTTTTATTTTTTGTTTTTTTCGAATGGAGATTGTTTGCCTAACGACTGCTTCTGACAAAGGCAATACAGTAAGATCAGATACAAATTCGTTGGTTATCTGTTCTTCATTTGGTGATGGAAAATTAAAGCCCAATACTTCCATTTGGGTTACAACCGAGAGTGCAACTTCGGCATTGTCAATGGCAGTGCCAACCAATTTAAATCCCTTTTCCGTAAGGGTTTGATTTAGAAAATACAGACATATATTGGTGTCTAATAAATATCTCTGTCCCACTCATCGCGCATTTTACGGATTTCAAAATCTATTTTTTCCATACTTAGTGGATTGTTTTTCCATGCCCCCCAATATTTGCTTGAAAGGGGTTCATCCTTTACTGGTGCAACAACAGCTTTATTTTCTTCATCAACCCTGATCTGGTCTACAAAATCCATCGATTTTAAAAGCTCCACCAAATACCGCATTTTTTGCTGGTTATTCACCTCAATATGAATCGTCATCGATTTTCAATTTTTGACAAAGCTAAGGAAATTTAAGGATCGAATCAAGACGAGGCTTTTTGTGATAAGCACCTCGTTAATTTTCCAACAATACATAAAAAGGGTAAAAGTACAAAGGGTTAAGACCGGGCCAGACGAAAACCGACAT
>NZ_JBBAKG010000081.1:0-22115 GCF_040403615.1 Haliscomenobacter sp.
CGTCCCTTAGATTCAGATTCTTTTTGCTGGAGTTGGGAATATTTTTTACATTAGATTGGAAATTTCAAACGACTCTGCCATGACACCCAATCGCCGCCAATTTCTCAACCTGGTAGCCGGCGCATCTGCCGCTACAATATTGAGCGCTGCTCCTCAGGATGCTTTTGCGTCCTATCCCTTTCCCATTTCTTCCAATACCTACAATTGGTACACCTTCTACGGGCGACAAAACAAGAATTGGGGCGAAGACCTGGATGCCTGCATTGCAGAATACGCCAAATCGGGCTTAACCGCTTACGAACCTAGCTTCAACTCGGCAGAGGAGGTAGCCAAACTGGGTACCGTACTCAAAAAATACCAAATCGCGATGCCCTCGGTGTACGTCAATAGTTTGCTGCACAAAACGGACGAAGCCGCCAAATCCATTGCTTCGGTATTGGCTATTGCCGATGAGGTAAAAAAATACGGCACCAAAATCATGGTGACCAACCCAACCCCCATCCGCTGGGGTGGCGAGGAGGTAAAAACCGACGCAGAACTGAACCTGCAAGCCGCAAGCCTCGACAAACTGGGGGCTGCCTTGCGCCAAAAAGGCATCACTCTGGCCTACCATACCCACGATGTGGAAATGAAAGCGGGAGCAAGGGAGTTTCACCACATGTTGCTCAATACATCGCCGCTCAACATGTCGTTTTGCTTTGATGTGCACTGGATTTATCGTGGCTCACAGAACTCTCAAAATGCGGTTTTTGATGTACTGAAACTCTACGGCAAACGGGTAGTTGAGTTGCACCTCCGCCAATCGGTCAATGGCGTTTGGTCGGAAACCTTTGGCGATGGCGACATCGATTACCGCCGTTTTGCTGCTGAATTGAAAAAATTGAACCTGCGCCCGAACCTGGTGATTGAGCAGTGTGTAGAAGACAAATCGCCCAATACTCTGGATGCGCTCCAGGCACACATCAAAGATTTGGCGGCGGTGAAGGATGTCTTTAAACCGATATTGGGCTGAGTTTTATACCCCAATTCGCCCCCTACAACCAATCCACAAACTCCTCGTTCATCCATTTCCGAATTGCGTTCAGGTCTTCACGGGTTTTGACCAGGAGGGACAAATTGCGCAACAGTTGGGGTTGCAGGGCAGCGAGATCGTCGGATTGAAGATCCATCGGCAGCCCCATCATGCTCAACCACGCGATTAGCTCAGCTGTGGCGGGTGGTTTGCGTACGGCCACTTCGCGTACTTTGTAAAAATAGTCAATGAGTCGGTTCAGCACTTTTTCTTGCTGAGGCGAAATCTGCTCGTCCATACCCAATTGCGTTCGGGCGATGGCAAAAAGTTGCTCGGCGGGTGGAAAGGGGATGTGGTAAAAAATACAGCGCCGCAAAAAGGCATCGGGCAGGTTTTTTTCGGAGTTGCTGGTCATGATGATCACAATCCGCTGCGCGTCTTGGTGTTTGAATTCGCGGTTGTCCAGTTCCTTGATCCGAAAATCCAGGTTTTCAATTTCATTCAGGATATCGTTGGGGAAATCGCGGGGGGCTTTGTCTATTTCATCGATGAGCACCACGGTGCTTTTGGGGCCATCCACCACCAGGTTTCCCAGCAGGTTGCCATGCACCTTGGGATCGGGATAACTCAGGGCAATGGCTTTTCCCAGGGCTTGCAACTCCACAAAATCAGCCGTTTTAGCCAGGGAGGCACCATCTTCCCGCTTGATGTTGGCGGACTGAAAATGCCCCAGTGCGTCGTAAGTATAAAAAAGATCACGTGCGGCGGAAGTGGTTTTGGTATAAAAACTTAGGGGTTCGGCCAAAAACTGAACGCCGGCCTCTTTGTCTTGGGCAAGGTCGTAGGCTACTTTGTAGGCCAGCTTGGTTTTTCCGGTACCGGGTTCGCCCGTGAGGAGCAAGGGTTGCCCCAGGGCAATGGCCAGCTCCACGGCGTATTGCAGCCCTTCGTCCAATACGTATTGGCTGGGGTGAAAAGGCTTGCGGCGGTAATCTTGAATTTTGAGTCTCATGTTTATGGCAATTTGTTCGCTCAGGGATCAGGTGGAGGCATTCATCAACGCCTTAATATCGTAGTCGATTGGTACTGGGTTTTATCCCAAACGGTCATTGTACATTTTGATCAATTCCTGCAAGGTTTCTTGCACGTCGATCATATAGTGTTCGGGCGCTCCATTGAAGCGCTCTTGCAGTATTTTCTTGCGTTCCCGGGGGTCGGGCTCAATTTTTTTGTATTTGCCCAACCAGCGATCGATGTCCGACAAGGCCACTTTATTCAACTCAGGAAGAGCCTGAATATTGGGATTGTCGTCCATTTTGTCGCGCACATCCTGGGCCAGGGTGTTGTCCTCTTCTTCGAATTCTACAGAAAAAAAGAACATAAACCGGGGTTGTCCGGGTTGAAACACACAATTGCAAAATTCTTCCATAAACCAGCGTGCTGCTTCGGGCGTATGATCTGTGTACCAGGAATATTTGTCGATGTTGATGTATACACAAACATAATCGCTGCCGCTGAGGTCGCGCAAGAGTGGGCTAGTTTGCAGGATATCAGTCAATCGGCGATTCAGGATTGGCCCCAATTGATTGGGTTGCAGGGCAAAGGCTGCAAAAATCCCTTTCAGGAGTTCCGTCTTGTAATCCTCCAAGGGTTCGTAGCCTTCAAAAGTAATTTCAATGGCCCTGACCTTGCAGGCGTCTGCCAGGCTGGAATTGAGGTAATCCAGACTGCGCCCTTCCAGATCTAAAACGATGCGCCGAAACATTCCAGTGTGCAGGTGCAAATCGCCACCATAGAGGTAAAAAAACTGCACCTTTCGATCAGGAAAAGCCTGGATCTGTGCATTGAAGGCCTGGGTTTGAGGGCTTCGGTCGCAGGTATAGCTGTGGTGCATGTGGAGGAGATTGGACTGGCTTTGATTGTTGAGCAAGTCCAGGAGTCCATCTACGATTTGGTTGAATTCCAGGTTGAAATTGTCCTGGCTAATGATGCCTTTGACTTTATTGCTTTCCAGTTTGCTGTACCTGGATTGCAGCGCAATTGCGGTTTTGAGCAATTCCCCATCATTGGCAGTATTCACCCATTGAACCCATTCAGAGAGTGCTTCCTCCAGTTCGCCTTCGGCGAGTTTCTTGCGGATTTTGTCCTGTTGGGCTTGGGTCATATGGGCAATTGGAACGTGACGTTCTGGTAAAAATAGTATATTCCTTTAACAAACGCAGCAGTTGTTTTTGGGAAGCAAGATGATTAGTCTCATTCATCTTGCTTCCCAACCTTCTCGTTACTTATCGCCCTTCTTGGCGGACTCGATTAGTGCTTTACTGGCAACAATCGCGATTTCTACCCGGCGGTTTTGTTGACGGCCCGAAGTGGTATTGTTGGATGAAACGGGTTTGTTTTCCCCAAAACCTTTGTTGGTCAGTCGTTTGGAGATCACTCCGTTTTGCTGTAAAAAACGAGAAACCGAAGCAGCGCGGTTTTCGGAGAGCTTTTGATTGTACTCGTCAGTGCCGGTATTGTCGGTATGGCCCATGACGATGATCTCCGTTTTGTCGTATTGCTTCATGGTTTCGGCCATTTTGTCGAGGTTGGCTCGGGTGGATGCCTTGAGCGCATAAGAATCCACATCAAACATGATGCCTGAATCAAACGTAACGAGGATGGACTCACCTACCCGTTCTACTTCTGCGCTTTTGCCCAAATCCTGTTTCAATTTTTTGGCGTGTTTGTCCATGTAGCTGCCGATGATGGCTCCGGCAATGCCGCCAACGGTGGCTCCGATGAGGATGCCCTTGGCGTTGTCGTCGCCATCGGCAATCAACACCCCGACAATTGCGCCAGCAGCAGCGCCAATGGCAGTACCTTGAGCGGTGCGGTTACAAGAAAAGGAATGCAACAAAAGTAAAAACAACATCAAAAAGGCTGCTGTTTTGCGAAATGTGTTTGAAAACATGAGCTTGATCTGCATGGTTTTGTTCATTTGGTTTATTAAAAAGTTGCCCAATTAGGACGAAAAAATAGAGCAAAGGATATTTAATTTCCAAATACTTAATAAAACAATAACATTTTAACCATGCAACTCACATCAGTACCCTTTTGGGGCAAAATAGAAGTATTCAATAGCAATTCCGGCGACCGAGGCGATGCTTCCGATCATAAAAATAAGGTAGCAAATGCGCAGCTGGCGGTATTTTCGGCCCAGAGTCTTTCCCAGATAAAAAAGGTCACGCATGATTGAATCTTCCAAGTTGTCCTCATTGGAAGTAACTTCCTGGATGCCTAACCTATATTCATCGTAAGTCATGCTGTAAAAATTTCCAAAAAAGAACAAATTGGACTGTCCGGATTTAATTCTTTCTATGTCAGTGCGCCCGCTCATTTTCATCGGAACCGTAGCCAGAATCGCAAAAACCAGAGAAGGCAGGCAAGTAACCAAGATCATCACGATTGTAGGAATATAAATTTCAGAGTGGCCTTCAAACTGTTTTATCAAAAAAGGAATGCCAAAACCCATGATACCCGAGTTGATGGTAATCATGTAGTTGGCCTTGTTGTCGGCCAAATTGCTCAGATCCATGTGGTTGCGGAGAGCGGTTTTAAACATCATTTGCGAGCTACGGCTTTCTACTATTGATACCCTGCTGACACTCTTAGTATTTGTATTGCTTGATTTACGGCCTTCTTTTACCCATTTTTTTAATTTTTTGCGGTTTAGTTCCTTCATCGCCACAAACATCATCTTTGCGGCAGGCGTATAATATTCATGATTTTTGATAAAATCCAAATTCAATTGGTACCAGACATTGTCTTCGTCCCAGCGGCCCAATACCGCTTTCCACTCCTGGCGCAAATTGTCCAATTGATCGCTGTAATCATCGCTACCCAGGTGACCATAGTCTGCATCCCTGACAATTTCTTGCAAGATACCCTCCGGACGAGCACTAGGATTGGTTACGGCAATACAAGCTTCCACAATGGTCACTTTTTCTTCTGGAAAACCTTTTGACCGCAAAAAAATACCCCCAATTCGAGCACTGGCCGCTTCGTGGTTTTGGTACACTTCGGTGATGCCTACGTCATGAAGCAGGCAAGCCAATTCTATAATCTCTTGTTCTTCTGCACTCACGCTGGTAAGGGAAGCGATTTGCAACGCAGCATTTCTTACGGAGAGGGTATGATTCAGGTTGTGGTAACTGATTTTGCTGTCTAGCTTGGTAGTCAGCAAATTAGTGACAAACTGTTCTGTAGCTATTATGAGTTCACTTTTTGCCATGAGTAGGTTAGGCTTTTCACGGCAAGATAATTATTAATGACGAGTTATGTGTGCTGAGTTCAGGTTATGAATGAACAAAATTTTGCTAAATATTCACTTTTTACCTTTCCAGCCCTGCAAGCCACCCGTATGCACCACGCAAATGCGGGAACCTGCCGGGAAACGCCCTTTTTTTGCAATATCTAGTACTCCATACATTAGCTTGGCGGTATAAATGGGTTCCAGAGGCAGATCGCAAGCTTCCATTTCGGCCATAAAATCAAGCAATTCAACCGGGGTTTTGGCGTAGCCCCCAAAATGATAGTCTGTAACAGTGTCCCAATTTGGCCAGTTTTTGGGTGCGATCATCTCTCGTACAACATCCTGGTGAAAATCACCTTTCAAGGCTGAAAATCCCCAGGCAGCAGCGCGCCCGGCCAAACCCTGAACCAACCCGGCCAAAGTACCCCCGGTGCCACAACTGACGCAGAGGTAATCGACAGGTACCTGAGCCAGAATTTCTTCGGCCAACTCCGCACAGCCGCGCAAGGCAAGGGCATTGCTGCCCCCTTCGGGTAAAATATAGGCTTGAGGGTACTGTTTTTGCAATTTTGCCAACACGTCAGGTTCTGCTTTGCTGCGGTACTGCTCGCGCGACCAATAGTGCAACGCCATGCCACACTCCTGCGCAAACTGTAAGGTAGGATTCAAGATCTGTGCGGCCTCACCACGAATGATTGCGATGGTATCAAAACCAAAGAGCTTACCCGCACTGGCCGTGGCTGCAATGTGATTGGAATAAGCACCACCAAAAGTCAGCAATGCAGTACAGCCTTGATTGCGCGCTTCCAGTAAGTTATACTTGAGCTTGCGCCATTTGTTGCCACAAAAAGCCTGATCTCCGGCCTGAAATTCCAGTTGCAGCAAGTCATCGCGCTTGATCACACAACTCAAGCCCCGGGCATCCAGCAGTGGATGCCGAAATTCCTGAATTGGACTTGGTACGTGTTGCCACAAGACTTGCATGTAAATGGGTTGGCTAGTATCCAAATACCTCTTCCAGGCTAACCTCTTTCAATTCTCCAAACGTTTCGAGGTATTTCAAATTCACCTGTGATTTGCTGCCCATTACCAGGAAGGTATAAGCGCGTCCGCGCACGTATTCCTCGTGAAAAGCTACCAGATCCTGGATTTTGGCCTGTTCGGTATGCTGGTATATTTCGCGGCGCATATCGGTATTATAGCCTTGCTCGCGATTGGCGCGGGCAGTCCAGTATATCCTAGATGGGATAATGCGTTCGCTTTCAACGCGTTTGAGAATGGCTTGCCGAGCGTGTTCAATTTGTGACTCTACGATGGGCATTTCATTCAGCAATTGCAAAAAAGTTGGAATGGCATCTGAAAGTTTATCGGGTTGGGTGCCAACGTATGCTTGGAGGTAATGCGCCCAATCGCGTTTGCGCGGCGAGCTATAAAAGGCATAGGTTGAATACGCCAAGGCTTTTGATTCCCGAATTTCTTGAAACACTATGGAAGAAAGTCCCACTCCGAAATAGTCGTTGAACAGGTCACTCATCAAGTGTTCATCCATATTAAAATTCGGGGTTCCTTTGGAAACCAGCATGACATCCGTCTGAACGATTGGGAAATCCAAAAAGATCACCTGGTTGGTTTTGGTATCGAGTTGCTGGTAATTGCGAGACACAATTGCCGGTTTTAATGGCGTTGAAACGTAGTGGTGGGTTTCGAGCAAGCGGATGACTTCCTGCATCGGCGTTTGTCCGTAGTAATAGATCTTGTGCTCGAATCCACTCAGCGCTTTGATCTGGCTGCACAACTCTTCCGCTTCCAATTGCTTCAATTCTTCCATACTCAAGCGGTAAGTAAAGGGCGAATCATTGCCGTAACGCGCGTAATTGCCCAACGCATTCCGAAGTACCAGGTTGCGGTCTTTCTTGGCATTGGCGCGGTGGGTGAGGGTATCTTCAACAACGTTTTCGAGAATTTTGGCATCGGGTTGAAGCTTGCTCAAAATGTGCTCCAGCAATTCCAGTCCTTTCACCACATTGTCTTCCAATCCGCTCAAAGACATATAAGTATAATCATCGTCATTGGTCACCTCAAAACTCAAGCCCAGGCGAAACAGTTCGCGCTGCAAATCGGCAGAACTGTAGCGGTCGGTGCCCAGGTAGGGGAAGTACTGCACCGCCATGGCCAATTTCCGATCGCTGTTTTTGCCCATCGGGAAAATATAATCCAGGCGAAAGAGCGAATTATTGGGATTGCCTACATAATCGAGGTGAATCCCCGAACTCAAGGTAGCAGAACTGATCGCTGTTTCGAAATCAACAAATACCGGCTCCAGCCGCGGAGAGATGCTTTCCAAAAAAGTTTGGGCGTAATCGGAGATGGCATCCCGGTTGAGTTCAACCGCCGTGATTAGTGGCTTTACTACCTTGACCACATTGGAGTCTTCGGCCTGAACCTTGTGTACTTCCACGTAGTTTTCGCCAAAATGCTTTTGGGCAAAATCTACAATCTGGGCCTTGGTAATTTTGGCTATATCGGTTTGACGGCGGGTATAATGTTCCCAATCCATGCCCAGAACAAAACTGCTGGTCATAGCGCTCACGCGGGCTTCATTGGATTCGGAAGCCATGACTTGTCCCAATTTGAAGTCCGTGGTTACGGCTTCTACCATCCATTCATCAAATTCACCACTACAAATGCGCTTGAGTTCTCCCAGTAGCAATTCGCTTACTTCTTCCAGGGTTTGGTCCTGGCGGGGTTTGCCGTACAAGCCAAACACAGAATAATCTTCATAAAACCAAAACCAGGCTTCCGATTCGAGAATCTTTTGTTGCTGGTTCAAATTGAGGTCGAGCAAGCCCGCCTGGTCGTTGTACAGCAGGGCGCGAATCAACCCCAGGTACAGGGTATCCTCAGATTTGGCTTGATCAAAGCGCCAGGCCAGCATTACAAGGGCAGGTTCTTGCCCGTATACAATGCGGCGCACCGGTTCCTTCAAATCAGGTTGAGCTTCAAAAGTAAAAGAGGGCAAAGGCTTGGCTTCGAAATGCCCAAAATGTCTTTCGGCCAATTCTACCACTTCTTGTGGATCAAAATCGCCAGCCATCATAATGGCCATGTTATTGGGAACGTAGTACGTCTTGAAGTACTGCTGAATATTGACTTGAGACGGGGTGCGCAAATGTTCCGCCTTACCAATGGTGGTCTGGGTGCCGTAAGGGTGTGAAGGAAAAAGCACTTCCCGAATGGCCGTATTGACCTTGCGAATGTCTTTGTCCTGGTTGATGTTGAATTCTTCGTATACCGTTTCCAGTTCCGTATGAAACAAGCGCAGTGCCATCATCCGAAAGCGCTCTGATTCGAGGCTCATCCAGCGCTCCAGTTCATTGGAAGGAATATCGTTGACGTAAACCGTTTGTTCTACCCAGGTATAGGCATTGGTAGATTTTGCGCCAATGTTGCTGACCATTTTGTCGTATTCGCTTGGAGCGGTCAATTTGGCAGCTTCAAAAGAAATACGGTCAATCTCGGCATAGAGCCGGCGGCGTTCGTCTTCGTCCTGGGTAGCGCGGTGGGCTTCGTACAAATCAGAAATTTGCTCCAATAAGATACTTTCTTTTTCCCAATCCAGGGTTCCGATGCGACTGGTGCCTTTAAAGAGCATGTGCTCCATGTAGTGAGCCAAGCCAGTGGTTTCGGGCGGATCTTGTTTTGATCCCGCTTTTACCACAATATTGGTGAATACCCTTGGTTCATTTTTATTTACACTTAGAAATAACTGTAGGCCATTTGATAAGGTATAGCGTTGTACTTTAAGCAAGTCATCGGGGACTGTCTTGAAAGCATACTGTATTTTTGCGTCAATCATCACTTCTCCAGATTTTTTTGAAAACAGCATGCAATATAATGCATTGAACCGAAGAAAAGTTTTTTTCGTGGCCAAAGCAGGGTATTTAACTTCCCGCACAAATCAGGCCAAATTGCTTTTGATCTTCATTTTTATACCCTTTATCCCAACATTTCCGCTTTTGGGCTTTGCTGGCAGAATTTCCAGCAATCAATGTCTATATTCGCCTAATAGCCTTAATTAAGCTTTCATAAGATCAAATTAAAGCTTGCTTAACCAAATCCAAATTTATGCAGCTAAAGCAGTTGTTTACACTCATTTGTGCCTTGTTCGTGTTGGCACTCTCTGGCCAGACACTTGATCTCAAACCACTCAAAAACATCAAACCACGCAACATTGGCCCTTCTGGTATGTCGGGTCGGGTTACGGCTATTGATGTTGTGCTGCAAGATCCCGATCACATTTACGTCGGTACCGCTTCTGGCGGCGTATGGAAATCAGAAAGTGGTGGCATATCCTGGACGCCCCTTTTCGACGAGCAGCCCATCTTGTCCATCGGCGCTATTGCCATCAACCAGTCCAACCCCAGCGAATTATGGGTAGGTACAGGTGAGGGCAACCCGCGCAACTCCCAAAACTTTGGGATGGGGATCTATCGTTCGCTCGATGCCGGGAAATCATGGAAAAACATGGGATTGAAAGAAACCAAAACCATCCACCGCATCATCATTCACCGCGACAATCCCAATGTAGTGTATGCCGGAGCGCAGGGTTCGTCTAATGGCCCAACCGAAGACCGCGGGGTGTACCGCACCAAAGACGGAGGCAAAACCTGGGAGCGCATCCTTTACGTCAACAACCAAACGGGCGTAGCTGATATGGTAGTGGATCCATCGAATCCCAACAAAATCATTGTGGCCATGTGGGAATATGGCCGCAAACCCTGGACGTTCAATTCCGGTGGCGCTGGTTCTGGCCTTTACGTCACCTACGATGGTGGCGACACCTGGGAGCACAAAACCGAAGCCGATGGTTTGCCCAAAGGTATCCTTGGGCGGATAGGGTTGGCCATTTCGCGCAGCAAACCCAATATCGTATATGCCTTGGTTGAAGCCAAGGACAACGCCTTGTACAAATCTACCGATGGCGGCAAAAAATGGAGTGTGGTAGCGACCAAAAACATTGGCGACCGCCCGTTTTACTACGCAGAAATCTACGTAGATCCTAAAAATGAGAACCGCCTGTGGAATATTTTCTCTCTGGTAACCAAGAGTGAAGATGGTGGAAAGACTTTTGAAACAGTGTTGCCTTACTCTGGCGTACACCCCGATCACCATGCCTTCTGGATTCATCCCAACGATCCGAATTACCTGATCGATGGTAACGACGGCGGCTTGAACATCTCGCACGACGGCGGCAAAAGCTGGCGCTTCATCGAAAACATCCCGGTTGGGCAGTTTTACCATGTCAACTACGACATGTCTATTCCTTACCGCATTGGCGGGGGCTTGCAAGACAATGGTTCCTGGGTAGGCCCCAGTGCAGTATGGCAGGCGGGCGGTATTCGCACCAGCCAATGGCAGGAAGTGTTTTTTGGCGATGGTTTCGATCTGGGCTTCCGCCCCGACAATTCGCGCTACGTTTACGCCATGTCGCAAGGCGGCAACATTGGTTACGTGGATACTGAAACGGGCAAAACCCAATTCATCAAACCCACTGCGCCTGACAATACCGAATTGCGTTTCAACTGGAATGCAGGTTTTTCGCAAGATCCACACAATCCTTGCGGGGTCTACTTCGGTAGTCAGTTTTTGCATTACAGCAAAGATTGTGGCCAAAGTTGGGACATCATTTCGCCTGATCTGACCACCAATGATACCTCCAAGCAAAAACCTTACCTGAGCGGAGGGCTTACCCTGGATGCCACCAATGCCGAAAACCACACCACGATTTTGGCCATCGGCCCAAGCCCCTTGGATGCCAAAGTAGTATGGGTAGGTACCGATGATGGCAACCTGCAACTGACCCGCGATGGGGGCAAAACCTGGAATAACCTGTCCAGCAAATTGCCCGGCTATAAGCCAGGAAGTTGGATTCCCTACATTGAAGTATCTAGCCACAACGCCGCCGAAGCATTTGTGGTGGTCAATGACTACCGCCGCAACGACTGGCGTCCGATGGTGTTTCATACCAATGATTATGGCCAGACGTTCCGCAAAATAGTGGATGAAACCAAGGTGAGTGGCTATGCGCATTGTTTTGTGCAAGACCCCATTGAAGCGAAATTGATGTTTGTAGGCACCGACCAGGGCTTGTTCATCAGCATCGACGGCGGCAATACCTGGACGAAATGGACCAATGGTTACCCAAGTGTACCTACCGCAGATTTGAAAATTCACCCCCGCGATCACGACCTGATTATTGGTACATTCGGAAGGGCATTCTGGATTCTGGACGACATTCGCCCCTTGCGGGAAATGGCCCGTACGGGAGGCAAGGTCCTAGAGCAACCCCTCAAGCTTTTCCCGATTCCAGATGCGTATCAGGCTGCTTTCAAGTCTTTTGATGGTATCCGCTTTGCTGCGGACGCAATGTTTCAAGGGGAAAATAAGTCACCCGGGGCATGGATCAACGTTTGGACGCGACCAGCAACTCCGGCGGCAGCAACAGTTCCTGCGGTTGTTCCACCAGCAATGGACAAGGATAAAAAAGACAAAAAAGCAGACTCAGCCAAAACTGCGCCTGCCACTGCCCCCACCGACAAATCGGCTGCACCAAAAGAAGAAAAAAGACCCGAAAAGGTCAAAATCATCATCCTTTCGGCCAGCAATGATACCGTCCGCACATTCAGCGCAAAATTGGACACAGGCATGACCAAGGTGTATTGGCCGCTCAACCGCAATGGCGTGCGCCCACCCAGCCGTCAGGAACGCCGCTCGGATGAAGATGCACCCAGTGGCCCTCAGGTGTTGCCAGGTACCTACAAAGTGGTGGCCGTATGGGGCAAATACAAAGACTCCAGCACGGTAACTGTGAAATCTGACCCCCGCCTCACGGTGAAGCTGGACGACCTGAAAGCCAAAGATGCCGCCTACCGGGATATGGAAAAGGTCGTTAAGAAAGCATCGGAAGGGTTTGATCAACTAAAGGAGGCCCGCAATACCATCAAAAGGGTAGACGCTGCGCTGACTATCGCACCCGACAGTACCAAGCAGCAATTGACCAAAATGAGCAAAGGCTTGCTGGACAGTTTGAATACCTTAGAAAAACTGTACACTGAACCCGAAGATGTCAAAGGCATTCAACGCGATGACGACAACCTGACCTCGGCCCTGTTCGGTGCTCAACAGTACATCAATGCTTCGGATGGCGCTCCCAATCAGGGCGCACAACGCATGATTGCCAAGGCCCGGCAACAAACGACAACGGTATTGAACCGCATCAACAATTTCTTCAGCACCAAATTTGCGGATTACCGCAAGAAGGTGGAGGCGGTGCAGTATTCACTGTTCAAAGCGTATCCGCCTCTGAAGGTGGAATAGCGGAAGCAAATTGAGCATTTGACTCAAAAAAATACGGGCAGTGGATCGATCAAATAGATCCACTGCCCGTTTTATTTGGGTGATTATCAATCGTCTATTCCGCTTAATTTGTGGTTTTGAGTAGCTCTTGGGCGCGGTGCAACCAATACTTGAGTTGGTCTATTTCTTTCGTGCCATTAGCGTGTCCATTAGTGGCTTCAACTGTTTCTTCCAAAACTGTTTCAATTCCTTCCTTAACAGCGAGAAAGATGGCATTGTCAGCTACCTCCTCCTCTGGGGCATCTGCAACGGTATTGGTCAATTCTTCAACAGATTCTTTCTGGTAAGCCACATTTGCAAAATCCTCGGCGTGATCCGGGATGGAATCAAAAAGGCCATTGGGTGACTCCTGGTCAAAATCAGACGTGATGTTTTCGGATTGAACTTCATCAGTGGGGAAGATTTCTTCGCTAGCCAAGTCTTCGCCATGCAGTACGAAGGTTTCTTCAATTACTGGTAGTTCTGTTTCAATTGTTTCTTCCGCAGCAATCAGTACATTTTCTTCCACGTTGTCTTCCAACGATGGAGCTTCGGGTTCTTCATTTGGTTCACCCAGGGTTTCGTTCAGGATGTCGATGCCATTGTCCTCAGAAAGAGGTTCGTCGTATCCACCACTGTAATCTACAACTTCCTCGATCCATTGATTCACTTCGATTGCCACATCGTAGCCCTGAAGGTTGAAGTTGTAGGCTTGACTGTTCAATAAGGGATTGTCCACCACTGGAAGGTTCAATACAGCCCCCTCGCTTCCAGGAACGTAGATGACTACCTCGTTGGGAAAAACGGAGAAGGTTACCCCAGGCACAACTTCAGGTGCGGCGTACCCACTGACGGTTACAGTTACTTGCTTCATGATTTTTTTGTTATGTAGTTTTCAATAAAAAATGACCTTGAGAGAAGGGATAAAAGATAGGTCTGCGGAGCTCTTTTGTGGAAATATGTTACAATATAAGCAAGACTATAGATAACTGCTTTTTTGTACGTATTAAGTTGTAATTATAAATTTGCTATCGTCAAAATTGGGACACTTAGTATAGAATTCACCATTTGATAACGCGCCTGGCGTAACCTTTTTTACGGTATGCCGTATACTTATTTTTTGGTACACAACAGAACCGAGCTTGTCGGTCTGTTGTGTACCAAAAATGGAACATTTATCTCTGCTTTAATTGCTCCTGGTAATCCTGCAACACTTCCCATTCCTGATCAGAAGCCAGACGGGCTTGTGCAGGCCAGGCGCTGGGGTCTTTACTGCTCAGCGCAGGATCAACCACTACCAGGATGTTGCGGATTTCATTGGGTTCCATCTTCGCCAATTCTGCAAAAGATTGAATACCCGACAAATGGAAGACCTTCTCTATTGCTTCGTCGATTCCCAAAATTAATTTTAGATTGTCTTTAGGCACCACAATTTCCGCAGCCGCTACAGACAAGTCTCTAGCATCAGCCACTGCACCTACCGCAGCAGACCCGCTTGATTTTTCACCCAACAGTTTTTTTGCCTGCCCTACCCAGTCGTCTTTTTCGATTCTGCCTTCAAAAAAACTGATTTGCTGGGTAATCGCGGTAATTTTGGCAGTATCCCAAGCGGCTATATCGGCGTAAGTAAACACGCCAGCGTCGTTTAATTTCTTCTCCAGGAATGGCCCGATGCCTTCAATCGCGGTGAGGTCATTTTTTTCTACGTTGCGCAACAGCACCTTATCGGTATTCATCAGCGTAGAAGAATCCGATCCAAGATTGGTCACTTCGGCAACAGGCTCGGTAGCAACCACAACCTTGGGTACAAAAAACTCTCCGGCGGTTTCGACAGCAGCCGGGGTTTCTTCGATGGTTTGCACCACGGTGGTTCTAATAAAGCGGTTTTCAAAAGGATTCTCTTCACCGACGTTTTCACCCAATTTGCGGAGCAATGCTTGATTTTCTTCTGTCAGGCGTGCCAATTGGCTTTCAATTCCCGCCAGGCGATCCAAGGCAATATTGCTGTCGGAGCGGCCTGTGTCGGTAAGGATAGGTTCGGTGATACCTGTCCCTTCCTGCAACTGCGCAATACGGGTTTTTAGACCCAAAATTTGATCGTTCAAATCGTTGATGATGCTGGCCGAGGTTTGTTCAGCATATTTTGCCTTGTCCAATTCCACTTGGGCCGAACCCACCAATTGATTCAAGCGTCCAATTTCTTCGTTGGCCCGGCGAATGGTAGATTGAGCCTCTTCTGCTTCAAAGGCAGCCCGCTTTAAGTCGGCCTCTTTCAGCGCCAATTCCTGTTGCGTTTGCTCCAGTTCGGGTTTCAGTTGAAGCAATTGTTGTTCTTTATCCTCCAGTTGCTGAGTCAATTCTTTTACATAGCGGTTTCGCAAAAAATAACCCGCCAGCAGACCCAACAAAAAAGCGATGATCAGCCAGGAAAGGATGAGAATGCTCGCTTGAGTATCCAAATTCGCAAAGAGTTGATTGAAGTTTTCCATATTGTGTAAATTAAAAAACGCAATTTAATTACTTTATCCAAAAGTAGGGAACACCTTGGATAGAACTTGCCAAGTGTCTTGCTATGGCGCTGTTGATCAATGGCTATTCGAGGATGAAATTGATGCGTCGATTGCGGCGGCGACCTACTTCTGTATCATTGTCGCTTACCGGGTGCCTGCTCCCATCGGTGAAAGCAGCCATTTGATCAAGCGGAATGCCCAATTCGCGAAAATAGCGCATGACATTCTTCGCTCTGGTTTTGCCCAGTGCAAGGCTGGTTTTGGCATCGGTTGTATTGTCGGTATGGCCAATGATGTTGAGTTTTTTGTCTTTGTGCAAAGCCAAATATTTGCGTACAGAATCGGCGTACTGTACAAGCGGTAGGATGGGACGAAACTCTACGCCCTTGGGCGCAAAACTTTCATCCGAAAAGGTCATGTCTTCAAACGTATAGGCCAGAGGAACGAAATCAACCCCTTGTGCCGAGAGATACAAATTGAAAGCGACGGGCTGCTTGCGCAATTCCGGCGTACCTGTATTGAAACTGAGGGTAATGCGCTCAAAAGCGATGCCGCGCTCAACCAGCAAATTGCGTACAACATTGGCGCGACCCAATCCAATGTTTTCATAAATCCCATTGGTGGCAACCATTTCATCACTGCCAAAACACCCGGTGATGTTGAGCAGGAGATCGGGATTTTGAACAAGATGTAGGGTGATTTTATCCAGCAATGTCTCGTTGTTGGCGTTTAGCAAGGGAGTGGAAGCATCTCGATCAAACACAAAATGATCGTAGCCACTCAAGACCATTGTGCCGTGGTCGTTTAACCCCAGGGTTTTCAATCGAGTAAGTTCTGTCTCTGGCTTAGGGGCAGCGGTAGCAAGATTGTTCACATACCACCAGCGGGCAATCAAGGCCAGAACAACAAAGGCAAGAATTGGAAGTAAAATTTTCATGTCTCTTTAATTAAACCACAGTAAATTGTAAGAAAAATAAAAAGGAATTTTGTGGCGAAAATTGTTTGGGGACGGAAAATAAATAAAGTTACAAAGCTGGCTCCGCTATTTTTTGATTTGGCAAGGCGTGAGGAAGGCGCATAGCCAGCCTACGCAACTGACGAGTAACGCAGCAAAATCAAAAAAGAGCATAGCCAGAATGTAATTTTATTTAATTTCCGTCCCTTAAATATACGAAAATGTTTTTCTTCATACCAAGATGAGTAAACACCACTAGGAAATGAAACTGAGATGTACGCCAAATAGTATTCGCCTGCGGGTGCGAAAATCAGATCTGGAGCTGCTGCAAAAGGATGGAGCAGTTTTTGCAGCCATTCAATTCGGAGCAGGAATCCAATTTGGTTATGCCCTCAAATTGGGGCAAGCAGCCCAACCTCAAGCAGAATTCCGCAACCATCAAATCACCATAACCTTGCCACAAGACAGCGCCCTAGCCTGGATCAATAGCGAACAAGTCAGTATGGAATGCCACCAGACTTTTGCAGATGGGCAAGCATTGCATTTGTTAATTGAAAAGGATTTTCCTTGTCGCCACACCGATGAAGCCGATCTGAAAGATACTTTTTTCGAATTGGCGTCCAAAGACGATCCTGCTTGTTGATGGATTTTGGGTTCGGTTTTGAACACCAAACTGTCCGATTTTGAACACTTTCTTTGGAGTTGTGGTTTTTTTTCTCTAAACTCGCCCTTGTAATGCTTTGATAAGAAGATGCTTAAGTGATAATTCCCTAGCCTTTTGAATTTTGGCTTGCCCTTTGTAACAATTCTACTTAGACATGTTCTAAGAGCTTGTATTAAAAATGACCGACAGCTTATGCAAGATAAATCAGACCTTCACCCGGGAGCGATATTGGTGGTAGACGACAATGCTGGCGTGTTGACTGCGGCCAAGTTGTATTTGAAGCGCCATTTTGCGCAAGTTGAAACCGAGCGCAACCCCGAAAACCTGCCCACGCTGCTCTCCAACATGCGCTACGACGTGATCTTGTTGGACATGAATTTCACCAAAGACCGCAGCAGTGGTAAAGAAGGCTTTTTCTGGCTGGAGCGGATATTACAAATTGACCCTTCCGCCGTGGTGATCCTGATCACGGCATATGGCGATGTTGAAATAGCGGTTCAGGCCATCAAAGGGGGTGCTACCGACTTCGTACTCAAACCCTGGGAAAACGAAAAATTACTGGCTACCCTGCTGTCTGCCATGAAACTGCGGGCTTCCAAAGTAGAAAACGACGAGCTCAAAGCCCAACAAAAAGGCATGGCCATTGCCCAAAACGATGCCATTCCTGAAATTTTGGGCAACAGCACCGCCATGCGCAAGGTTTTTGATACCATCAATCGGGTGGCCAATACCGATGCCAATGTGTTGATTCTGGGTGAAAATGGCACGGGAAAAGAATTGGTTGCCCAGGCCATTCATCAGCAATCCAGTAGGGCCAATCAGCATTTTGTCAAAGTTGACCTGGGTGCCATCACCGAAACCTTGTTTGAAAGCGAACTCTTTGGCCACGTCAAAGGCGCTTTTACCGATGCCCGCGACGACCGACCCGGTCGATTTGAAGCGGCCAACCGGGGCACCATTTTTCTGGATGAAATAGGCAACCTCACCGCAGGATTGCAAGCCAAACTCCTTTCCGCACTGCAAAACCGCATCGTAACTCGGGTGGGTTCCAACCAGGCCCGCCCCATCGACGTAAGGGTCATCTCCGCTACCAACATGCCCTTGTACGAAATGGTCAAAGACCGCAGTTTTCGGCAGGATTTGTTGTACCGCATCAATACCATCGAGATACAAATTCCGGCTTTGCGCGAACGCGCCGAAGACATCGTACTGCTGGCCGAGCATTTTTTGCAACTCTACAACCGCAAGTACAACCGCAACATCGCGACCATCAGTGCCTCGCTCAAAAAAGCTTTGTTGGCATACCCTTGGCCTGGCAATGTGCGCGAATTGCAGCATGCCATGGAGCGCGCCGTAATTATGGCCCGCGATTCGAGTACCTTGCAACCCGATGATTTTATGCTGGGTTCCAACCATGCGCTGGATGCTGATTTGGCACTGGGTAGTACGACCATGAACCTGGAAGACATGGAGCGCGAAACCATTCTGAAGGCCATCAAAAAACACCAGGGCAACATCAGTGAGGCTTCCAAAGAACTCGGCCTTACGCGGGCTTCCTTGTACCGACGATTGGAAAAATACGGCATTTAATTTATTTGATTATGCACCTTCGCACCTTTGCTTTTGGTTTGGTCTTTCGGATTCTATTCCTGATTCTCCTGATCGGAGTCATGGCCTGGGCTTTTCCCCAACCCAAGCAATGGATGTTGCTGGTGGTATTGGGCATCATTCTGATTTGGCGGGTAGTCAATTTGTACAACTACGTCAACATCACCAACCGCAAGTTGGTGCGCTTTTTGGAATCGGTTCGCTACGATGATTTTTCGGTGCGTTTTTCGGCCAATCAATCCGATTCTACTTTTCGCGAACTGAGCAAACAATTCAATGAGGTGTTGGACGCCTTTCGGCAAGTACGGGCAGATAAAGAGGCCAACAGCCAGTATTTGCAAACCATCGTTCAGCACGTGAATACCGGCCTGATCGCCTTTGACGAATCGGGTAGGGTGGAGCTGATCAACAATGCAGCCTTGCGCCTCCTGGGCTTGTACCGGCTGAAAGTGCTCAAAGACCTACAAGAAGACAATCCCGAATTACAAGCTTTGTTGCAAAATTTGAGCTCAGGCGGAAGCGTACTCTATCAAGCAGCCGTGGATCGGCAATTGTCCATCACGGGTACTGCCATCCGCATGCGGGGAAAACTGATCAAACTGGTGGCCATTCAAAACATCCAGTCGGAACTCGAAAACAAGGAACTGGAAGCCTGGCAAAACCTGACCCGGGTGCTGCGCCACGAAATCATGAACTCCGTAACGCCGATTGCTTCCCTGGTGTCTACAATGCGCGACATTGTACAACAAGAAATGGAGGAAACCGGACACGCAGCATCCAACGAGACCTGGCAAGACCTCAACGAGGCACTCGAAGTGGTAGAAAACCGCACCAATGGATTGATGAATTTTGTCAATGCCTACCGCACGTTTACGAGTATTCCCAAACCCATTTTAAATCCGGTCTTGGTGCTGCCTTTGGTGCAGCGCATTGCCTCCTTGTTTGCCCCCACTCTCCGCGAAAAAGGCATCCAATTGACCTGGGATATTCAGCCCGCTGACCTGCGGCTCCTCCTGGATCAGGATCAAATCGAGATGGTGCTCATCAACCTCATCAAAAATGCGGTGGAAATTTTGGAAGGCAGACCCAATGCCTGTATTGAAATCAAAAGCTTCGTGGATCAAACGGCACAAAAAGCGGTATTGGAGGTGTGCGACAATGGCCCCGGCATCGAACCCAATGCCCTGGAACAAATCTTTATTCCGTTTTTTACCACCAAAGAAGATGGAACAGGCGTAGGTCTCAGTCTTTCCCGACAAATTTTACAAATGCACAGCGGGGTACTGAGCGTGGAATCCCAATTGGGACATGGTGCCCGGTTCAGCCTGATTTTTAGGCTTTGATCAACTTAATTCTAGGTTCTGCTTGTTTCACGCAGATTTCACATGAGTCATTTATTCTGCGTGAAATCTGCGTGAAAATCCGCGTCAAATCTGCGAGAAATTAATTCCCTTCCTCCGTTTTAAACTTGGACAACACCGGACGAACCAACTTGGGACGCTGCAATTCATGGACATAGATAGACTGGCCTATTTTGCCCAGAAACGGCAAGCCTATCTCATCGTATTCGTATTTTCCGTCGTTGAAAATCTCGTCGTTGTTCACCCTGATGGTAGCTGCAAGCATAAATTCTACTCCATTTTCAAAATCGGCGATATAGGCCACATCGGTCAGGAAACCATAAGCCAGGCCTACTTTATTGAAAATGCGGATGTTGTTGGGAATGGTAAGGGGTGGTTTTTTATCGCCAAACAACAGGAATTTTACAAAATTGTCTTCTTCGGAGTGTTCAGGATACGATGGATGAGTGCTTTCGCGGGGATAAGCCGACATCCATTTGTACAAAAATTTATAGTCTTCTTCAGTCAGATCAAAACGCTGTTCGGGGCGTACTGCTTCAGGAAACAAGACCGCTTTGAGCATGTCATGCAGTTCTTCCAATCCGATGTAATTCCGATTTAGGAAATCAAAGGGCTTGGCTACTACCGTACTGTCGCCTTCGATGTATCCCTTGCCTTGCAATTGTTTGCGCAAATTCAAACGCGGATAAACGCCACTGTTGACTTGTCCTTGCTGGAAAATGGGTTTGCCCAAGGTATCAAAGAATGTAATAGGGTTGGTATAGCGGTTGCTTTCGGCATCAAAACCTGGCACGGATAAGCGATGGATCAGTCGGGTGCGTTTGTAGCCTTTCTTCCACAATTGCTTGTTGAGGTATTCTTGTCCCAGAAATTCGTACAAGCGGTTGAAAGCGTCGTTGTCGCTCACCAAAAAGATTTTCTTGATGTACTGCGCAATTGAAGGTTCTCTGTTTTCTGCCGTTGTGTCGGTAGACACAGCGGTCTGCGGTGCACGTCCTGCGCCAGTATGCATCGGACTGTACTTGTTCAAGCCTTCAACTTTGATCTGGTTGAGCTTTTCAAGCGCCAAAAAAGCCGCTGGCATTTTTACCGCGCTAGCAGGATAGTAATACAGGTTGGTATCCAGGTTGTAGGTGAATGACCGAAAAGAAGGAAGATTGTTGACGTCTCGATCTATCTGGGTATAAATGATCTGGACTTGGTAGCGCTCAACGTTGTTGAGGATGGAGTCGATTCCATTGCCTTTTTTCTCAAGAATAACCCTCAGGGGATTCTTTTGCGCCATCAATGAGGGCAAAAAGGCAAGGCATAAGGCAATAGCAAGAGTAATCGGTCTTCTCATGGTCAATGTTTTTCGGATTGACTGTAAAAATAAAAGGATTTGGTTAAAGTCTGAATGTCGCCATCAGTATGTAGACTGCTCAACACGATTCGAGTAACAAGGGCATCTTGGGGCGTTGGGTATGGAAAACTAGAAATCAGGATTTTCCGCTCGGATAAGAACGCTGCCAAGTCTGAATTTGCTGTATAAAACACTGGATATTCTGCGAAAAATTGAAAATCAATTTCTTTGGGTAAATTTTGCACAAATTGCTGGATGTTGGCCTGCAATTTTTGACGGCTCGCCGCATATATCCCCTGCCCTTTCAAAATGGCCAACAAGTAGGCCGGTGAAGGGGGTGAGGCTCCGCCAAAAAAAGGGCTACTCCAAATGCAATCGAGCCACTGCTTCGGCCCCAAAATAACCCCGGCAGGTATTCCCCAAGCTTTTCCCAGGGAACTGATCACGATCAAACTCGCGCCTACCGGCAAAGTCAAGCTGGAATAAATACCCGCGCCATCCTTGCCAGTGATTCCAAATCCATGCGAATCATCAATGACCACCACCAACTCTCGCTGCAACTGCAATTGGCTCAACCACTTGAATGAAAAAAGATGGGCATGCAAGGGATCAATGGAATTGGCGGCGATGATCAATCTAGGGCCGGGCGTTTGTGCCAAAGTTTGAACTTGATGTACCCAGTTTTCCCAGGAAGACGAAGCTGGCGCGGCGTTGGCCCAGATGGCGGGGTGAGCGCCAGGCGCAGCGAGTACTTCGCCAAAATTGGCCAGGGTGCGCATGGCAAGTTGCCCGGCCAGGGTGCCTGAGGAGAGCAGTAGCGCTTTTTCAGCACCCGTGTAAGCGGCCAAAAAAGTTTCAGTTTCTTCAAAAATATCGAGCTGGATATTGGACAGGCGGGAGCCGCCAAAATGCAGTCCGTATTGTTGCATGCCTTCCAAAACCAGCCTTTGCAAGTCAGGATTCCAACCCGCACC
>NZ_JBBAKG010000081.1:22215-28979 GCF_040403615.1 Haliscomenobacter sp.
ATTGTTGCATGCCTTCCAAAACCAGCCTTTGCAAGTCAGGATTCCAACCCGCACCTAGGTAGCCTGTACCGCTGAAGTAGAGCCAAGGTTCGCCAGCAATTTGTACTGTTCGGCCAGGAAGTTCGGAAAGGTGATGCATGTTTTTTTCCAAAGTCAAGCAGGTAAGTATGACGCAAAAAATCGGGAAGTTAATTTTTCTGCTTTACTTCTGTCGCGGAGCAATCGCCGTTACAGCACCGAAATTTTCACGCCACAATTCACGATAAAGCCATCCATAGGGGCGTAAATTTCCTTGAATTTTGGATTGGTGATGTATCCGGTATAGGTACTGCCAAACCGGGTTTGCCGCGCATCCAAAAAGTTTTCAAAGTTGAGAAAAATCGACCATTTCTCCCAGATTTTTTCACCCATGAATCCACAAATCCAGTAACTCCGACTCTGGGAATCGTCGCTCAGGCGTTGTGAACTAAAATAGTAGGCTTCCAGTCCCAGTTTCCATTGGTCTTCCAGCTCGTACATCAGCACACTGTTGATGCGGTGCTTGGGCGTGAGCGGCAATTGCACCGACTGACCCGTGCTGCGTGAGCGGGCATCGGTAAGCGTGTAGCCCAAAAAGAGTTTCCAGGGTTTGCGGTAGCTGAACTTGAGGTTGGTTTCAAGTCCACGGGTGGCGTAATCGCCGTCCAGGTTTACAAATGCATAAGGGGTGCCATTGCTGCGGACTTGCAATACCAGGGGGTTGTTGAGCTGGGTATAAAAAAACAACTGGTTCCAGCTGAAATGCACCTCCTCTCCTCCGAAAAATTTAAATGCGCCTTTGTAGTTGAAATCGAAGTTGACGCCAAATGAACGTTCCAAGCGCAGACTGTCGGCTACCGGAATGCTCACTCCCCGATAAGCCAGGGCTTCGCTTTGCTCCGTAAACAAAGTTGGTGCCTTGTAGCCCAGTCCCATGTTGATCCGCGCCGAAACATCTTTGGTGAGTTGGTACAAGACCGCGATGCGGGGCAGAACCACCGCACCATATTGCTGCACCAAATCGCTGCGCAGCCCGGTTTCCAGGGTGTATTGCTTATTGGGATTCCAGGTGTACTGTACAAAAGTGCCAAAATTGCGCAGGTTAAAATTGCGGGGTGGAAATGGGTTTTGGCGGGTCTGGCGGGTTGCTTCCTCAAAATGGTCGCTTTGGTAATTGATGCCCCCAATTAGTTCCTGGCTGGGCTTGGGGCGGTAGCGAGCGTGCAATTCTGAAAAGGACGCAATTTGTGCGCCTTCAAAGCGGTACTGCGGCTGGGAGAGGTCGCGGTTGAAGCGGCTAATGGTGTTGCGCAAACTAAAATTCAGGCGTTTGCTGGCGGTATGGTCAATTTGTACCTGGGTGGCAAAGCGGGCGGTTTCATTCCGTTCAAAGTAGCCCAGATTGGCATTGCCCCGCACGTACTTGATGTCACCGCCCAAACGGTTTTCTTTGCTGTAATTAACCCCCACCTGAATCGTGGTGTTTTCCTGAAAATAAAACCAAAAGCGCGGATTGATGCTGACCCGATTGAAGCGCGGGATGGCGGTGAGACCAATATTGGCAGGATCATAGGCCGAACCCGTATTGCGCGATGCCATCAAGGTAAAACCGACATCATCGTCGAGCATTTTGCTGCAAAAAGCACTCATGTCGAGGCCACCTGCTGAGGTAATGTTGGCCAGAAGCCGCACCATGGGCGTGGCTTCGGGTTGGCGGGTAATGAAGTTGACCAGGCCTGCAATGGCGCCACCGCCGTACAAGGTAGACGCCGATCCTTTGATGACTTCCACCTGCTTGAGGTCGAGGGGCAAAATTTGCAAGAGGCTCAATCCACTGGACAAACCAGCATAAATGGGCAAGCCGTCGCGCAGCAATTGGGTATAGCGCCCATCCAAACCCTGAATGCGGATCGAGGCATTGGCCGAAGTAGCCGAGGTTTGCTGGGTTTGGATGCCTGTACTTTCGTTCAGGAGCATGCGTACATCGCCGGGTTTCATGTTGCTTTTTTCTTCCAATTCTTCTCCCGAAATGGCTTCCACCCGGGTGGGAATGTTTGCAATGCTGCGACTGCTACGGGTACTGCGAATGAGTACTTCTTCCAGCTCTTCTTCCTCCACACTGATGGAAAACACAAGCTGGGTGTTGGCCGCCAATGGAAATTCCAGGCTGCGGTTCAAAGTGCGGTAACCCAAAAACTGGCAGCGAATGGTCTGTTTTCCATCGGGAATGTCCTTGAGCAAGAGCATCCCTGCCGAGTCCGTTGCCCCGCCAATGTTGAATCCCTCCACCAGAATGGCCGCACCTGGGATGGGCGCTTGAGTTTCGGCATCGCGTACCTTGATGGTAGCGGTATTTTGGGCAAAAAGAGACCAAGAGGGGAGGATCAACAGTGCGAGTAAAAGTTTTCTCATTCAACAAATTTTAAATCTGGGGTAAATTTAGGGAAAACACTTGGATTGCGGGTGTTCAAATCATGTTGGTGTTAAAGCACCTTAAAAACGTTTTGCTGCATACATAAAAACAAATTGCAATCGTTCGAAAAATAGGATTTGTAAAAGACGATCTAATGAAAAAACAAATTACGCTCATTATTTTAACTGTCATTTGTGCTATAAATTTTCCGAAGCTTAACGCTCAAAATAGAGATCACGCCCCTGGAGAAATCCTCATTCAGCTTCATCCCAAAGCAAACTTCGCCGCTTGGCGGCAAAAGCATGCTGAAAAAAACAAAACCGCTACCGCTGAATATGGGTGCATCCGCAACATCGTATCCGTTTCCGCACCATTAAACATCTGGAAGATCCAATTTGACAGCACCTGCACTACTGAAAACGCACTCTTGAACGCCTTGCAGCGCGATCCTGCCGTTGCTTTAGCGCAATTCAACCACTATGCCGAATTGCGGGGTACTGAGCCCAATGACCCACTCTTTTCCCAACAATGGCAATGGTACAATCGCGGCCAAAATGCAGGCACTCCAGGTCTGGATATTGGCCTGACTCAGGCTTGGGACATCACGACTGGCGGGGTAACATCTAAGGGAGACAGCATTGTGGTAGCAATTATCGATACGGGTACAGATACTACCCATGCCGACCTGCGCCCCAATCTTTGGTACAACCGCCAGGAGATTCCCAACAACGGCAAAGATGACGATGGCAATGGGTACATTGACGATTACCAAGGCTGGAACAGCGTACGTTTAAATGACGACATTTACGAAACGGACCTGAGTGGTCATGGCACTGGAATTGCCGGAATCATTGGTGCAAAAGGCAACAATGGCCTTGGAGGTACTGGCGTAAACTGGAATGTAAAACTGATGACAGCAGTTTGGGGCGCCAGCGGAACGGAAGAAATTATTTTACGCGCCTTTTCTTATGTTTATACCCAACGCAAATTATACAATCAATCCGCAGGTAAAAAAGGGGCTTTTGTTGTGTCCATCAATGCTTCTTGGGGCATCCCGCGCTTGCGTTCAGCAGATTATCCCATTTGGTGTCCTTTTTTTGACAGCCTTGGTCAACAGGGTATTTTAACCATCAATGCAGCTGGAAAAGATCTTGTCAATACCGAAAAACTGGGGGATATCCCCAGCGCCTGTCCCAGCGATTACCTCCTGGTGGTGACCAATATTGATGAGCAGGGCGAATTAAAGCAAGCGTATGGCCCCAATACAGTGGATTTGGCCTCTTTTGGCCAAAACGTCCTCTCTACCCGCCTTAGAGGAGGGTATCGGGAGTTTTCTGGCACTTCTTTTGCCGCGCCGCAAGTAGCAGGGGCAATCGCTTTGCTGTACGCCACTTCCTGTGGTCATCTTTCTGAATTGGCGCGCAGCAAGCCTGCCGAAGCAGCCTTGCTGTCACGCCATCTGATTCTGGATGGAGTTGAACCCATTGCCTCGCTCCAAGGCAAAGTAGTTACAGGTGGGTATTTGCGCGTCGACAACAGCCTGAAACTGCTCTCCTCTTATTGTGTGGATGACCTTAAAGAACCAATCGAATTGACGGTTCCCAATCCATTTCACGATCAATTGCTGTTGACCATTCGTGCCAACCAGGATATCGAATTGGCAATGCTGGAGGTTTTTAACCTGCAAGGCCAAAAGATCGCTCAGCGAACGGTCAATATCACCAAGGGCTTCAAGAATTCCCTGAGCATAGATTCAAACTCCTGGCCTCAGGGAATGTACTTGTTGCGCTTAAAATGGGGCAAAAAAGAATACGTGGTTCAAAAGGTAGTCAAGATGTAACCCTGCTCAAATCTCAGAATACGCCGTTGGGTGCAACAAATAAATGTGTGACTTTGAAACCGTGTGTTGGTATTCTGGCAATGCAGAGATTTTTTTCCAGAAAGGATCTGCGCCAAATGATTTCCAGTGCGCATCGCGAGATTCGATGTTGTCGAAGGAAGTCATGTACATCAGGTTGGGCATTTGGCGGCCAGCCAGTACTTCGCCATAAAAAATATGGTTGAAGCCCAAACGGGTGAAAATGCTGATCTCCTGACCTTCATTGAACATGTGTACTTTTTTCTGGTACAGTTGTTCAGATCCACCTTCATAGCTGCGCAATTCATAAACGCGATCCGCAGTAGCGCCGCTCAATTGTGGCATCGCCATCATCGGCATGTCTTTGAAAGCTTGCAACACGATGGATTCCATGCGTACATAAGCGGGTTTGTCCCAAGGCGTTTTCAGGTAATCGGCACCATCGGTCTGGAATTGGGCATCCTTGTCCAGGGTAGCAGGCAGGGTATTGAGCAATTCCAGTTTGCGCAATGGAATGAACACATAAATCCGTTTCCCTGCGGCAGTGTCCTTTTCAATGGGTTTGTATACCCCCACTTTCTTGATTCCAGCGCGGTGCAAGGCCGGGATGTAGGCTTTTTCCAGAAACTGATCTACGCGCATTTCCTGCTCCTTGCCATTGATGCGGTAAATCTTGATTTCGTAGAATTCGCGTTTGCCGCCTGCGTTATCCGCGACATTGGTGGTACTGCTCATGAATACCAGCAGGAAAAGTGCAGCGCAAAGTGCTTGAGCGAGCGTTTTGATGTAGTTCATTTGAATGAATTGATGTTGAATGTTTGTTTACAACTTATAAGTAGTTGATCACATTAAATGATCACTTTTGAAGAGGCTATTTTTTTCGCAGCCGAGGCAAAAAACGTAGGCGATGCAGGGCATCGGCGAGGCTTTTTAACGAAGGATGAGTAAAAAAGAGCCCTTCAAAGTGATTGATTTAATGTGGTAAACTACTTAGATCCGGCATTGGTTCACCAAGGCAAAACAAAGCCCGTCGGGCGCAATGATAAAAAAAAGCAAAGCTACATCCTAAACCAACGTGGCTTTTTGAATATGCGCGAAAGAAATTTCAAGGTATTTTGGATCCGAAAACAAACTTCGTTTCCGATTGCTCCATTCCTGTAATTTTTTCGAGACCTCTTCTTTGTCCGAAATATTGAATCGGTGCATGATGTAGTCAATACTAGACAATAACTCCAGGGCAAAATCCGAATAAAACCCATTTAAAAATGCTTTGGTTTTTTCCGCAATGGTGATAAGTTCTGGATTGTTTTCAACGTATTTTTTCACAGCATCATACCCATCTGCAACCATCATCAATGGCTCAAATGGTTTTTTATTCATATCACTGTAGCCCATTAGGTAACTCCCATTTAAAGCATTCAGTACAAATCGTACTTTTCCGGAATAAGGGCCATAAAAATTAGGTTCAAAGTTGAGTTTGAAATATTTCTCAGCCCCGAATCTTTGTAAAAAGTAACACACCTTTTCACTGGAAAATTCGGACACATATTCACCGTTACGCACCAAATCATAAAGCATGTAAAGAAGCAGGGCTCTGGCATCTGTTAGTTTCACCCTTTCTTTTTTTAGATGCTCCTTGATTTCGACATTTGGTTCATACACCATGATTTCTGCATCAAGATTTGCCAACTTCTGCTCTATCATTTTTTTTACTCTTTCCCATTCCAAACCACCATTTCCTGCACCCAAGGGGGGAATCGCAACACTCCGAATTTCATTTTCTTCCAATACATGAATCAAATCGTCCAGGCCTTCGGAAATAAAGCTATATTCTGATGGTTTTCGCCAATCCCTTTTGGTTGGAAAATTAATGATAATTTTTTCACCTGTATTTAAATTTATATCCTTGAAAACCAATGATTTGCCTATTTTTAGTTCCCCTTTTTTACAAGCTTCTGCATAAGCCTTAAAATTATGTGGAAATGTTTTTTTGAACTGCAAAGCAATGCCTTTTCCCATGACCCCTACCGTATTCACCGTATTGACCAGGGCTTGTGCCTTACTTTCCAAGATATCTCCAGTTACATACTTGATCATAGCAACAAGTTTTAAAAGTAAGCTTCAGGGGTTAGCTTAATTTTTTCTGCTTCAATTCCGAAAGCTAATAATTTTTGTTTAGCTTCATCATTGTAGCAACCAAACGCAGTTATGCATTTGGCGGGTATATCATCAGAAACCAGAAACTCTGCTTGTTTTTTTCTTTTAATATTCAAATTTTCTTCTCCACCCCAATAAGAGGATTTAACAGCGTCCCAGTTTATCAGGTTTGGCAATTCGGCCAATTTACTTTTATCATAAAACTTTGCATAGCGATCTGTAGCATGAACATCCGAAAAAAAATAAGCTATACAGCTCCCAATTACATCAGCAAGCAAACATTTCAAATATACAATATCCTGGGCAGGAGTTGCTCTT
>NZ_JBBAKG010000082.1:0-27125 GCF_040403615.1 Haliscomenobacter sp.
TACTCTTGCACAATGGGCTTAGGTACTTCTACAGGTGGAATGTACACTTTGGGTTCTTCCCGAACTTCTATGCGTACAGGTGGTGTTTCGACCCTGGGCGTTTCGACCACTGGCGGTACGTATGCTTTGGGCGATTCATATACGGGTACAACTGGTTCCGGTTTGGGAGGGGTGGCAGGTATTTCCACCAAAGGTGCGCTCACCGTAATTTTGCCTTCGGCTGCATCGTCCAAAAAGGACTGGTACAATTGGCGCAGGTAACTGAGCATGAGATCTCGCTCGATGGGGGTTGGTTGTGGCGAACCATCCATTTCCATACTCTTGAAGAGCGAATTTATTTTTCTAACGAGGATTCGGGCTTGTTGTAAATCCATTGCTATTCGTTCATTTTGGGTTAAAGATACGATATTAGTAGTGGGGCAAAAATAAGTGTTCATTTTTCTTGAGCCAGATGATTAGATAAGACACTTGAAATGAACCATTTACTTATCTAATCATCTGGCAAAATGAACACTTAGTTTTTTTATCGCCCCTTAGTCTTTCAAAACCAGACTGGCGCGTTCTGGCCCAACCGAAATGATGGTAATCGGCAAACCCAAGTAACGCTCCAATGCTTCCAGATAATGGCGAGCTGCCGCTGGAAGATCTGCATAGTCACTACCTGCTTCCAAAGACTCTTGCCAGCCGCCAAACGCTTCATATACAGGCTCAACCTCTTCATCACAAAGATCGAAGGGCAACTGATCGGTCAATTGGCCATCAATTTTGTAGTGCGTAGCAGCATAGATGGTATCAAAAATATTCAGCACATCCAATTTGGTCACATTGAGTTGCGTAACCCCATTGACCATAATGGCGTATTTCAACTGGGGCAAATCAATCCAGCCACAGCGGCGTGGACGGCCGGTAGTAGCTCCAAATTCAGCGCCTTCTTTGCGCAGCAATTCGCCCGTTTCGTCGTGTAATTCGGTGGGGAAGGGGCCTGATCCTACCCGCGTACAATAAGCCTTAGTGATCCCAATGACATCTTTAATAGTGGAAGGCGCTACGCCCAAACCCGTACACACCCCAGCGGTGATGGTATTGGAAGAAGTGACATAGGGGTAGGTTCCAAAGTCGATGTCGAGCATAGAGCCTTGTGCGCCTTCGGCCAAAACCCGCTTGCCGTCGGCCAAAGCCTGGTTGATGAAATACTCACAATCCACGTGGTTCAAGGAGCGGAGCAACTGGAGGCTGTCCATCCATTTTTGCTCTTCACCCGCCAGGTCAAATTCTACTGCTGGATATTGCCCCAGCAAGTTCAGGTGCTTTTGCTTGAGGGTTTCGTATTTTTCTAAAAAGTTGGGAGAAGTAACATCTCCGACCCGCAAGCCGTTTCGGCCGGTTTTGTCCATGTAGGTTGGGCCGATGCCGCGCAGGGTAGAACCAATTTTGGCTTTGCCTTTGGCATTTTCAGAAGCCGCATCCAGGTAGCGGTGGGTAGGCAAAATGAGGTGTGCCTTTCTCGCAATAAACAAGCGGTGGTGGAAATTAACGCCTACTTCTACCAGTTTTTGGATTTCCTTTTCTAGGGTAATGGGATCCAATACCACACCATTGCCGATCAGGTTGATCAGTTCTTCCCGAAAAATACCGGAAGGAATGGTGTGCAATACAAATTTTTTACCGTCAAACTTCAGCGTATGCCCGGCATTGGGGCCTCCCTGAAAGCGGGCAACAATGTTGTATTTTGGGGCCAGGTAATCCACAATTTTACCTTTTCCTTCATCGCCCCATTGGAGGCCCAAGAGTACGTCGATTCCCATAAGGTTGTGTATAAATTATAAAAACCTAACTGACCAAAGCAATGGTCGGTTAGGTTCTCAATGGTTAGTACTAAGGCTGAAAAGCCATGTTAGTTCAGAATAAATTTAAAACCACAATGTAGCTAGAAAATTGAAAACTTAAAAGGTTTAGGAGTGAAGAGTTGTAGAGAAATTGAAAAGTGTTCCATACCTCGCTGCAAGTCCTCACTCCTAAGCAAAATTAATTGAAGTCCTTGCCTTCACTCAGTTTTTTCACCGCAGCTTCAATCTGCGATTTTTGCTGGGCATCGGTTGCTTTGGGCAAGGCCAAATTGGCATACTTCAGGGCATTTTTGTAATCGCCTACCCCGGAATAGCCCCGAGCCAGTCCAAATAGACTCATGAATGCATCTGGAAAACGTTGGTTGTTGAGTTTGAAAACTTCCATTGCTTCCTGTGGCTTTTTGCTGGCCTGCAAGCTCCGCGCAAACATGTGGATGTCTTGCATTCCGGCGCTTGGATCTTTGATCGCTTCTTTCATGAGCGCAGTAGCTTCTGCTTCTCTACCCATCAAGGTCAATATTTTTGCTTTATTGGATAGCGTTGGGAAGTTCTTTACGCCAACGTATTTTTTGCTGATGGCATCTTCGGCCCAGGCCAAGCCTTGTTCCAGCGCATATTTGCGTTGGGCACAAAACTGCGAAGCGCTTACAAAATTCTGGTAATCGAATCCAGGTTCAGTGCGCAGTTCTTCCTTGATTTTGGTCAGGTACAGCTCGTTGATATTGGGTACGCTGACTTTAAAGGGAACCGCTAGCTTTTCCCAAATCATGCGTACGGTACAGGATGCTGGCATGCGGTCATCAAATTCATAGGCCAACCATTCGGTGTAGGCATGCGGTTGGGATTTGACGGTTACCCGCAGTGCATCTTCACTTTCCTGGTAAAAATAACTGCCCCAGGAAGTATAGTTTTTGGAAAAGATGATGACCCAGTCTTCTTTACCTGGAATCATGTGCAGGCCGTAATTTCCGGCTGGTAAATTTTTACCTTCAATCTGTACATCGTGTGATGCGGAAAAAACGGTATTCTCGTTGGCACTTGCACGCCAGGGCATCAAATGGGTTTCGTCGCTCAGTCCAAAATCGAGGTTGCTGAGGCCATAAGGCACCAGTTCGCCCCAGATTTTGCCGGTACGGTCTTCTCCATTGGCGCCGTGTACATCCGGACTGTTCCACGTGATGGTCACTTTGACAAAGCCCATGTACTGGGTTACTTCGGATTTTTGGTTGTCGCCATTTGGTGGACTGGTGATCTGAGCCTTCAGAATGGACAAACTTGTAACAGTCAACAATAAGAGGGTGATTAACTTCTTGTGCATGATAATATGTGTTTAGGTGAATAATCGGCCTCTCTAAAATGATCAATGGCGCTCTAAAGCATAATACTGCTTAAGGGTAATAATAGTCCAGGCCTGTAGTACCTGTTCTACATGAGCAGCCTGCTTGGCCGCGATGGCTACCAGGAGACTCTCCTCTTCAGTGGTGGAAAACACATCTCCGCTGTAAAACTCCTGCAATTCGTCGCGATAGCTGCGCTTTTGCACTTTGGCCGCTTTAGACCAGATTTCAAAGCCCAGATTGGCATCCGCACACAGCTGTTCTAGCACCAGCACGTCCTTTTTGGTGGGAGTTTCCAGGCAACAAGAAAAGGTGAAATAAGGAGAGCGTTGGTGCAGTCCCAGTTCAGAATGCACGGGATAACGCCGGCGTTTGGCCACGTTGTAGCCGATCACTTTCCGATCGAAAACAACAATGTCCATAAAATGGCGATCGCTGTCAGGGTGGGGTATGCTGGTGATTTGTGCCCTGGCGGGATCAAGTGGTTTGGCCCAGATCAGTTCAAACATGCCGCTGTGGGTAAGCTGCAAAGAAAACAAGGCTGAACCCGGATCGCCGGAACCAAATTTTGACCAGACCGAATTCGCCAGCCGTGACTTGCCCAGGGCCACTGCTGTAATGCCCAATGTCCACCAGGTATCGGCCAGGCTGGCATCCAGGGATAGCGCTTTTTTGGCGTAATACATGGCAGGTTTCCACTCTGCCCGTTTTTTGTACACCTCCGCCAAAAGGGCGTAAGGCTCTGCCCAGTCGGCCACCAACTTGATGCACCGTTTGTACAACTTCACTGCGTTGTACACATCGCCTTGCGCATCGTATTCGCGCGCCTTTGCCAGGAGTTTGAAGGGATCGGGCATGCTCGGGATTTTGAAAACCTGAAGGAACGGAAACAAAAAATAAACCTCTGACTTGCTCTTTTTGGTTTCCGTTTCTGATGCTGCAATAGTAGAAAATAAACAGCAGAAGTCAATGGTTGAAAACGAGTTGTCAAAAATAAACTAATTTTACATTCGAAATCGCCTGGCAGTGGGGGCAAAAATAAATGTTCATTTTTTTATCGACCCTTAAACAATCGAGGGCTTTAGCGTTATCCAAATGATGCACAAAGAATTCAATATTACAGGAACGTGTTTCCCAGAGTTGCACTACATGGCAGATATCTCTCAAAAGCTATCGCGAACCATGAGCATGGTGCAAAATGGAAAATATTTTGTAATCAATCGCCCCCGCCAGTATGGAAAAACCACCATGCTTGAAGCAATTGCAAGCTCACTGAGACAAACCAAAGAGTGGCTGGTTTTTAATATTAGCTTTGAAGGCTTAGGTAGTGAGTCTTTTCAAAATGAGGCCTCATTTTGTAGGTCTTTTTTGAGATTGATGAACCTGCAATTGATAGAAGCCGACGAGCATACGTTGACAGACTTGTTTAATCCTCTTCAAGAAAGCTCGACCAATTTATCGGACTTATCACAAATCATCAGCACTTTTGCCAATCGAGCCAATCGCAAATTGGCCCTTTTCATTGATGAAGTAGATAAAAGCAGCAACAATCAGTTGTTTTTGGACTTTCTAAGTTTGCTGCGCAATAAATACTTGAGGAGGCATTTAAAAACAGAACACACTTTTGACTGTGTAATTCTTGCTGGGTTGCACGATGTAAAATCACTTAAACTCAAACTGCGTCCTGATCAGGATCAAAAGTTTAATTCCCCTTGGAATATTGCTACAGACTTTACGGTTGATATGAACCTCCAGATCAATGAAATTCAGCCCATGCTGGAAGAATACGCACGTGATCATCATATCGATTTGGATGCCCCTTCTATTGCCGAGCGCTTATTTTACTACACTTCTGGCTATCCTTTTTTAGTAAGTAAATTGTGTAAAGTTATTGCCGAACAACTGTTGCCTGAAAAGGAGGTACATTCCTGGGATGCGACTGAAGTTGAGCGGGCAGTTGCCAAAGTAGTCAAAGAAACCAATACCAATTTTGACAGTTTGATTAAGAATTTGGAGAACAACCCTGATTTGTACGAATTTGTGTTTAAAAATTTGATTGAAGTTGAGTATCAAAGCTATTCGATCCACGAAAATATGTTTAGCCTTGGCCTGATGTATGGTATCCTTAAAAATGGACAAGGTATTCGAATTCACAATAGAATTTATGAAGAAGTCATCTACGATTACATGACTTCAAAAGCGCGCACCCAGGTAAGCCTGGCAGAATACAACATCAGCAAAAATTTTATTCTACCCACTCAAGGCTTAAATCTAGAAGCTGTTTTGCTGCGTTTTCAAGCTTTCATGCGCGAGCAGCATAGCTTGAAAGACCAGCATTTTCTTGAGCGAAATGCCCGCCTGGTTTTTTTAGCCTTCATCAAGCCGATCATTAATGGTTCTGGTTATGATTTTAAAGAACCCCAGATTTCGGAAGAACGTCGCTTGGACGTAGCGATCACTTACCTGCAATACAAATACATCGTAGAATTAAAGATTTGGCGTGGGTTGGATGCCCATGAAGAAGGGCTAAAACAGTTGGCCGACTATCTGGACAGACAAGCGCTTTCCGAGGGGTATTTGCTGATTTTTGAGCAATTAAAACAAAAGACCTGGTCAAGTACCTGGGAAACAATGGATGGAAAAAGAATTTTTGTGGTGCGGGTGTAAAGGTTCTCCTGATTTGATGTGGTTTTTCACACCTATACTGCCCCAGCTACAAAGGAATATGCTAAAAGGGTGGTAAGCGTTTAGTACCTCAACCCAGTTGAAGCACTAAACGCTTATTTTTTATCCCTATGCTTTCACGGTCACATTCAAGCTCAATTCTTTCAATTGCGCATCGGCAATGCCCGATGGAGCATCAATCATCATATCGCGGCCCTGGTTGTTTTTGGGGAAAGCGATAAAGTCGCGGATCGAGTTTTGGCCGTTCATCACCGAGCACAGGCGGTCAAAACCAAAAGCGATACCCCCGTGTGGTGGCGCACCAAACTCAAAAGCGCCCAGTAGGAAACCAAATTGCGCTTCGGCTTCTTCAGGACTAAAGCCCAATAGGCTAAAGTTTTTCATTTGCAGGTCTCTGTCGTAAATCCGAATAGAGCCGCCACCAATTTCTACCCCATTCAATACCAGGTCATAAGCATCGGCACGCAAGCCCTTCAAGACATTGCGGTCATCGCTGGCCATTTTGACCACATCGTCCGGTTTTGGCGAAGTGAAGGGGTGGTGCATCGCGTAAAAACGCTCGGTATCTTCATCCCATTCCAGGAGCGGAAAATCCAGTACCCACAGTGGTTTGAAATCGCCGGGCGTCATCAAGCCCAGGCGGCGGCCCATCTCCAGGCGCAATTCGCCCAGTTGCTTGCGGGTTTTTTCCTCTTCTCCGGCCATGATGAGCAACAAGTCACCAGGCTTGGCATCCAGGTGATGCGCCCAATCGCGGAGTTGATCTTCGGTGAAAAATTTATCTACCGATGACTTCAAGGTGCCATCGGTATTGTAACGTACATACACCAGGCCTTTGGCGCCAATTTGTGGGCGTTTTACCCATTCGGTCAGTTCGTCTACTTGCTTGCGGGTATAGTCAGCCTGGCCAGAGGCATTGATGCCAATGATCAGTTCAGCACTGTCGAATACCACAAAACCTTTGTCTTTGGCTAGCTCCGTGAGGTCAGCAAAAGGCATTCCGAAGCGCAAATCGGGTTTGTCAGAGCCGTAAAGGCGCAGGGCATCGTCGTAAGACATGCGTGGGAAATCGCCCAGATCAAGTCCCAGGGTATGCAAAAACAAATGGCGGGTAAGTGCTTCAAAAGTATTCAGAATGTCTTCGCGGGTCACGAAGGCCATTTCGCAGTCAATTTGGGTAAATTCTGGTTGGCGGTCAGCGCGCAAGTCTTCGTCCCGGAAGCATTTCACGATTTGGAAGTAGCGGTCAAATCCTGCTACCATCAAGATTTGCTTAAAGGTTTGAGGCGATTGAGGCAATGCGTAAAACTGCCCAGGGTTCATCCTGCTGGGCACCACAAAGTCGCGGGCTCCTTCGGGCGTACTCTTGATCAAAAACGGCGTTTCTACTTCTATAAAATTCCGCTCAGACAAGAACTTGCGTACTTCGAGCGCCAATTTTGATCTGAAAATCAGGTTATTTTGAACTGGGCTGCGGCGCAAGTCCAGGTAGCGGTACTTCATGCGCAGGTCTTCGCCGCCATCGGTTTCGTCTTCAATGGTGAAAGGGGGTACTTTAGAAGCGTTCAATACGCGCAAGCTGTTTGCCACTATTTCTACTTCTCCCGTTGCGCGATTGAGGTTTTTGTTGCTGCGTTCGCGTACGGTCCCTTCAATCTCGATGACGTATTCCCGACCGAGTTTACGGGCTTGTTCACACAGTTCCGCATTTTCCTCCATGCTGAATACCAATTGAGTAATGCCGTATCGATCTCGCAAATCCAAAAAAGTCATTGCGCCAAAATCACGGGTGGTTTGCACCCAGCCACTAAGTTTTACAGTCTTGTTGACATCAGTAATGCGGAGATCGCCGCAGGTGTGTGTACGGTACATAAAAATTGGGTTTTGGGGTTTTAGGGTCTTTGGGGCAAACGCCGCCGGCGCTTCGGCTTCGCTCAGCGACCAGCGGCGTTTGCCCCAAAGACCCTAAAACCTTTTTGACATTTGAGCGCAAAACTAAGTCTTTACGTCATATGAAGGTCAAAATACTTTCCGAAATGGTAAATATGAAATTGATCTGACACGAACCCATTAACACAATGACAAAATTTGCGTTAACATCAGTGCAAAGGGTTGATATTTGTCAGTGTTTGCATAAAATCGCTTCCGTTCATTTGCAAGATGAACCTCAAGAAAATCAAGGTTTCTGCGATACAATTTAGAACTTATCTAAATAATCATTTTGTTTAATGTTGTTACAGAACCGTGACATTATTTCCCAAGGCGCATCCTATTTTTGCATAGATTCATTCAGTAGACACCGTAAGTACCGGATAAAAAGTCAATCGTCCCAAACCCTTGCGAGAATTAACCGCTTAATAATTCAAACGTGTCATTTTTTAAGCTACAAAGGATATGTTAGACAATTACAAAATCCTTACGGTTACCCACAAACGTGTAAATTTACACAGCATCAGCGATTTTGTGGTAAAGACTTCCGACCCTTCGGCGTTGAAGATGCGCCTCCAGGACCTTAAGGAGCAATTTGGTTTGGATGAGCTTTTGTATTTGTCTACTTGCAATCGAGTGATGTACTTCTTCCACACAGAACGCAATGTTGATCAGGTTTTTGCGGTTGAGTTTTTCAAACAAGTCAATCCTCAAATCGAAGACGATATACTGGGCACTTTAGACGAGACTGTTCAGATTCTGGAAGGAATGGATGCCCTGGAGCACTACTTTACTGTGTCGGCTTCAATGGATTCGATGGTGATTGGAGAACGCCAGATTCTGGGTCAGCTACGCGATGCCTACGATCAATGCAAAGACTGGAACCTGATCGGGGAAAACCTGCGCATGGCCATGGATCAGGCAGTAACCGTAGCCAAGTCCATTTATTCGAACACCCGCATTGGCGACAAGCCTGTTTCGATTGCATCATTGGCCATCCAAAAAATGATGCGTTACCACTTGACCAAGGAAGCCCGCATTTTAATTGTGGGCGCAGGGCAGACCAATGCCTTGATGGCCAAGTTTTTGGACAAGCACCATTTCACCGAAGTTACCGTATTCAACCGTACGTTATCTAAAGCCGAAGAAATTGCAGCAACTTTCCCACATGGCCGCGCTTTTGACCTGAAGGAACTGCCCAATTACCGCGAAGGATTTGATGTGCTGATCGTGTGTACCAGCGCCACCGAACCGGTGATCACGCCAAGTTTGTACACCCAATTGCTGAATGGCGAAGAGGGTACTAAAGTTTTGATCGACCTATCCATTCCTCACAATATCGCACCAGAAGTAGTGGCCAATTTCGAAAACCACTACATTGAGATCGAAGGCTTGCGCGCCTTGGCGAAAGAAAACCTCGCTTTCAGAGAACTGGAAGTACAGAAAGCCAAAGCGATGTTGGCTGATTTCATCGAAGAACTCCCTAAAATATTCCAACAACGCCGCCTGGAGATTGCCATGCGCCAGGTACCTGTAGAAATCAAAGCGGTGAAAGATCGAGCCCTCAACGAGGTATTCCAAAAGGAAGTTGCTCAATTGGATACCAGTACCCGTGCCCTGGTAGAACGCATGCTGGAATACATGGAGAAAAAATGCATTGGCATCCCGATGAAAGCTGCCAAAGAAGTAATATTCTAATTTCAAAGGCCGATCAAGCATCTACCTTTCTAAACAATATTTCTCATCTCCTTTGCATTCAATATGCAAAGGAGATTCCTTTTTAATTTAGGGACGGAAACAAAATAAAGTTACAAAGTTGACTGGTAAACCATGAAGTATCTTTTCACCTACCTACTCGTTTTGTTTGTGCTGGGTTGGGGAACTGCTCAAGACAGCGCCAAAGGGAAAGTGACCATCAAGGGTCAAACTTACGATTACATCATAGATGCCAATGGGGATACCCTGATTATGGCTGGCCTGGGTGAGGTTTCCATCACTTCGCTGCGTTCTTTTGATTCTGAAGAAGATTATAAAAAATACCGCAAATACCGCCGTTATGCTTACTCGGTTTATCCTTATGCGGTAGAAGCAGTACGCATCTTCAAAGAGGTTGAAGCCGTAACCAACGATGTACGAAAAAATCAAAAGCGCAAGTACATCAAAACTTTACAAGAAGATCTATCCGAAAAATTTGAGGAACCCCTCAAAAAATTAACCCGCACCCAGGGCATGATTCTGATCAAAATGATCGAGCGTGAATTGGATGTACCCATGTACGACCTGGTACGCGACCTGCGTGGCGGCTGGACAGCAACCTACTGGAGTGTATTGGGCAGTTTTTATGGCCACCACCTCAAGGAGGGGTACACGCGCGGCAAAGATCCTATGCTGGATGTGGTATTGGATGATTTGAATTTGACATACGGCCAAAAAAAGCAGTAGTGGCAACCCTTGGTGGTTGCCCAAAAGATTGCCGGAGGCAACCCGGATGTGGTTGCCCAATTTGACGTGGTTGTTGCCTTCGGCAACTTTTTTGGGCAACCACAAAGGGTTGCCGCTACGGTATTTGGGCAACCACAAAGGGTTGCCGCTACGGTATTTGGGCAACCGCGAGGGTTGCCGCTACGATAACCGGAATTGTACGTACTTTATCGTTTTTTGATCTGCCAAATGCATGCGTTCGTAATACGTTTTGATCTCCAATTCTGGCAATGGCAATGGTTTGGCATAAATATCATCATCGGTATACAATAAGGTAGCAGCCGGATAATCCCGAATCACCATCAGCGTAAACTCGTACAAGGTTAGATCATCGGTTTTGAGGTGCACGATCCCACCATTGGGCATCATTTGTCGGTAGCGATCTAAGAAAGCTGGTGACGTAAGCCGGCGATTGGTTTTGCTGTTGCGCAAAAAAGGATCGGGAAAGGTGATCCAAATCTCGTCAACCTCCTCCGCCGCAAAAAAATACATGATCTGCTCAATGCGGGTGCGCAAAAAAGCCACGTTGGGGAGCTGTTCCTGCAAAGCCGCCTGTGCGCCTTTCCAAATCCGGGCGCCCTTGATGTCCACACCAATGAAATTGCGCTCAGGGTACATTTTGCCCAAAGCCACCGAGTATTCTCCACGCCCACAAGCCAACTCCAATGTAAGTGGGGCATTGTTTTTAAAATGCAGGGCGTGCCATTGTCCTTTCAGGTCAACAATTTGGCCGTGCTCGCCCGCCAGCTGAGGGTTTCCTGAATCAAAGTTTTCGTAAACATTCGGGAATGACAACAACTCCGCAAATTTCTGTAACTTGTTCCGCTTGCTCATAAAAGGTTTACATCCTATATTGGGGATCAAAAGTAAAAACATCGACGCATGAAAGCATCGCATTTCCTCTTTTTTATCCTGCTTCTTTGCATTTGCATCCCAGCCAGTGCTCAGGAAGCCAAAATGAAGAAAATTTTCAATGGCAAAAACCTCAAAGGTTGGGTTGAACCAGCAAACAAAGCCTGCTGGACGGTCTCGGATGGGGTGTTGCTCGTGAAGAATGAGCCCGCCAAAAAAGGCGCCATTCTTTGGACTGAAAAATCATACCAAAATTTCATTTTTCAAGCCGATTTCATGATGGGAGATGGTACTGTCGATTCGGGCATCTTTCTGCGTTCTGAAAATGACCAAATTCAAATTGGCATTTCGGGGTCTTTAAAAAGAGATTTGACCGGGTCGCCTTACATCCCCAAACTGCGTTATCCGGTAGAAGCTACGGGTGTAAAGGATCTTTTGAAACCAAAGGACTGGAACACCCTGAAAATTAAAGTGATCGGCAACACCTATACAGCTTACCTCAACGGACAAGAAGTAATGACCTATAGTTCGGCAGATATGCCCCCATCTGGGCCACTTGGCATCCAGCTGCACCCGGGCAACGAAATGTCGATCAGCTACCGCAAAATCATGGCTGTCGCCTTGTAAGGGATGAAAAAACAAAAATAATGCGTTGAATCTGACAAATTTGCCAGAAAATTCAGCCGAAATCTGAATTCAATTGTTATTTCTAAATTGATTCGTATTGATTAAACCATCCGGCATGAGATATCTGTTGTTCTTTTGTACCCTGTTTGTTGCACTGCAACTGACCGCCCAACGGGTAGTCGTTTCCGATGAATTGCCCCTGCGCAACGATATTTCCTACGATGTGATTGGCGAGCTCAAAGGGAGGATTCTCTTGTTTCGCAACCGCCCGGATAAGTTTGAAATCCAGGCTTTTGACGAAAACATGCGCAACAGTTGGAGCAAAGAAATTGAATTGGAAAAGCGCCAACCAGTGGTGATTGGCGTCAATACCCTGCGAGACAGCTTCACCATTTTTTACCACCACCGCGACAAAGGCAATACCATCATTCGCGCCGATCATTTTGACCCTTCTGCCAACAAGCGTCAAACTGCCGTGCTGAAAGACTACGGTTTTACCTTTTTCACCCCAAACTTTCATTGGGAACACAGTGAAGACCGCAGCAAAGTGCTCATATACCACATCGATCGCAGTACCTTTAATGTCCTGGTTTTTGACAATGCCTCCTTCAAATTGTTGTGGGAAAAAAGCTTCCAAGTGGATGATTATACCGAGGGCGTAGAGCAATTTCATATGTTGGTCAGCAATGAGGGCAATATGTACATGACAATTGAAAAAGACAACGTGGCGAGTAGAAGAGACAAACACCGTTTTGATCTGTTGACTTGTGGCGTTGGCGTAACAAGCGTCAACACGATGAGTATTTTCATGCAAGAAAGGGTGACCTACGACGTGAAATTTGTCATCGACAACCTCAATCAGCGCTTTTGTGCTGGTGGTTTCTATTTTGAACGAAACATCGAGCGTGCCGAAGGTTATTTTCACCTCAGTATCCCCATGAATGACCTCTCGAATCAGCGCTTGCGGTTTCATCCTTTCGATGATGGATTTGTGTCCGACCTGGAGGGCAAAGAAATCAAGCAAAATCGCGGGCTGCTTGAAGTGGGCATCCACAACATCATCTTGCGCAAAGACGGTGGCATGCTGATTTTTGGAGAAGAAAACCGCAATACCACTCGTTTTTCAAGTACGGTGCCCCGAATGGGTTTTGACAATGTCAGCCGCAGTACGATCGACTATTACTACAATGACATTTTTGCCATTTCCATTCATCCCGACGGGGAAGAGCATTGGAAAAAAGTGCTGTACAAAAAACAGTACTCTCAGGACGATGATGGCGCCTATTCCTCCTTCTTTTTGTTCAAAACACCGTCAAATCTGCGCTTGATTTTCAACGACGAAATCAAATTTGAGAATACAGTCAGCGAATACCTGGTCAAGGGAACGGGCGACAATGAGCGCCACAGCCTGCTCAGTACCGAGTTGCTCAAGTTGCGCTTGCGCTTCAGAGATGCCATTCAGATTTCTGGCGATAAAATGGTGGTACCCAGCGAACGAAGAGGGCAATTGCGGGTAGCGAAAATAATTTTATAAATAACCGTGCAGTCGTTTTTCCTTTGAAATCGCGGAAACTTGTACTTTTGCTCCAACAACGCAGAAAAATTAACTTCCCGATTTTGGGTTTTGAATAGGAAGTCGAACGGTTCATTTCAAGTAAGCTTCCTATTCAAAAGCCTCTTAAAAAATCGGTAAGTAATTTTTTGCGTCATACTAATCACATAAATCGAAAAAGATAATGAAAAGAATAGTGTCAATCGCCAGCCTCCTGATTTGTTTTTTATGGGCTGGAAGTTCCACCGTTTTTGCACAAGACGCAAAAAGCCTCTGGACTACCCTATCCAAAGTTACCTTCAAAAAGCAATACGACGAAATGCTCGGCTTCAAGGTCGATGTGCCCATTTTTAGCCCCGAGATCAAGGCGCTGGAAGGCAAATCCGTCGAAATCAGAGGCTACATCATCCCAGTAGAAGGCTACCGTGGACAAAAAGAATTCGTTTTTTCTGCCTTTCCTTACAACATGTGCTTTTTTTGTGGCGGTGCAGGCCCTGAATCGGTGATGGAAGTTGTATCCAAAGAATCCATCAAATACACCACCGAAGCCATAACCATCAAAGGAAAACTGGATTTGAATGCCAGCGACATCAATAGACTCATGTACGGCCTCAAAGACGCTGAGTTGGTGAAAGGCGCCAAGTAATTTTTTGCGTCATACGAACGATTAAATTACCCTATGCGCCTGGTTATTCAAAGAGTCAGTGAAGCCTCGGTCGCCATCGACGGACAGGTTAAGTCTGCCATCCAAACGGGTTTGTTGATCCTGGTCGGCATCGAAGACGCCGATACTGCCGAAGACATCGAGTGGTTGTGCAACAAAGTGGTCAATCTGCGCATTTTCCCCGACGAAAACGGAGTAATGAATCGATCCGTACTGGAGGCACAAGGTGGGTTATTGGTGGTCAGCCAATTTACCTTGCACGCCAGTACCAAAAAAGGCAATCGCCCTTCGTATATCAAAGCCTCCAAGCCCGATTTTGCCATTCCGATGTACGAGGCTTTTGTACAAAAGTTGGAAGCAACAGTGGGCATCCCCGTCGGCACGGGTGAATTTGGTGCCGACATGAAAGTCCGACTCCTGAACGATGGCCCGGTCACCATCCTCATCGACAGCAAAAACAAAGAATAATGCAGCAACTACTGCTTTCGGAAGCCCAAACTACCGTCGACGAGTGGATTCGTACCATTGGGGTGCGGTATTACCATGAATTGACGAATACGGCCATTTTGATGGAAGAAGTGGGCGAGGTGGCCCGGCTGATGGCGCGGATGTACGGCGAGCAATCCTTCAAAAATCCGGCCGATGCCCTCACCGCCAAAGCAGACCTGGCCGATGAAATGGCGGATGTGCTGTTTGTGCTGATTTGTTTGGCCAATCAGACCGGGGTAGATTTGACGGAGGCGATGCACAAGAATTTGGAGAAAAAGACGAAGCGGGATGCCGAACGGCATGCCAATAACGAAAAATTACGGTAGTGGCAACCCTTTGTGGTTGCCCAAATGCAACCCCAGAGGGTGTTGCCCAAATGCAACCCCGGAGGGTGTCTCCAGACGTTCCCAATTTTTCGTTTATCTTTCCCGCCTTCGGCGGTCATTTCGGGCAACCACTGCCACATTCGGGCAACCCACTGCCACATTCGGGCAACCACAAAGGGTTGCCGCTACACGATGCCTTCCCGGATCAAATCGTGCAAATGCACCACACCAATATATTTCCCCGCCTCATCCACCACCAACAATTGGGATATGCTGTGGTTGCGCATGATTTCCAGGGCATAAACGGCCATGGCGTGGTCAACTATCGTTTTGGGCTGGTGGCTCATGATGTCCCGGGCACAAACGCCGGTCCAATTGTCCAATCGCTCCAACATGCGGCGCAAGTCACCGTCGGTAACGATGCCAATCACTTTTTCGTCCTCGTCTACCACGGCCGTTGCGCCCAGGCGTTTGGAGGTGATTTCCAGAATGGTGCGTTTGATGCCTGCATCGGGTAGTACCATCGGGCGGGCATTGTGGGTATAAAGATCGTTTACCCGCAGGTACAATTGTTTACCCAGCGCCCCACCCGGATGAAACTGGGCAAAATCCTTGGGTGAAAAACCCCTGACGGCACAAAGGGAAGTTGCGAGAGCATCGCCCATGGCCATTTGGGCAGTGGTACTGGCGGTGGGCGCGAGATTATTGGGATCCGCTTCTTTATCAATCGGGGTATGCAATACATACAAAGCCTGTTTGGCCAGATAAGAATCTTTGTTGCTCACCATGCCGATCAGCACGCTGCCAAGATTCTTCACGAGGGGAATCAGGGCTTTGATTTCGGGGGTTTCCCCGCTTTTGGACAAGCAAATGACCACATCCTGGGCTTGCACCATGCCCAAATCACCGTGGATCGCATCGGCTGCGTGAAGAAAAATAGCCGGTGTTCCTGTAGAATTGAGCGTCGCCACAATCTTTTGAGCCACAATGGCGCTCTTTCCAATCCCCGTCAGGATTACCCTGCCTGTTGAATTGTATATGGCCTCTACTGTGGCCACAAAGCCTTCGTCCAAGCTATTCAGTAAGTCTCTCAGGGTAGCTGCCTCAATTTCTATGGTTTGGCGTGCCGTACTCAAAATTATGTTTTCAACCGACTTCATGCGCGTGCTTCTACTCTGGCAATTTTTTCAACTACCTTGAGTTAATTGGTTAAAATTCAATTGCTTTTGTGAATTAATTTATTATCTTCGCATGCTTTTCCTCAAAGGGGGAAAAAACCAGACAAATTGCACTAAAAAACCAGAGAGGTATATGTTTTATCCTAATTTCTGGTTATATTTAGTTTTTAGAAATTCACAAAAACTACTTAAACGTATCCGCAGCAACCAGGGTTGTTGGCGGCGCTGCGCAAAAGTACGCTAAAAACAAAAGATCAAAGCACGAGAGCCATGACAGTGACGCAAGAAACATTGCAAGAGGCTTTGCAAAAATACTTCGGCTTTGACGCGTTCAAAGGCAATCAGGAAGCAATCATCCACAATTTACTCGACCGGGAAGACACTTTTGTGATCATGCCCACCGGAGGAGGAAAATCAATGTGTTATCAGTTGCCCGCCTTAATGCTTGAAGGAACCGCCATCGTAATTTCACCACTCATCGCCTTGATGAAAAACCAGGTGGATTCCATTCGCGGCTACAGTCAAAGTGACGACGTAGCACATTTTCTTAATTCATCACTGACCAAAGCGCAGATGAAACTTGTAAAGCAGGCCATCAACGATGGGCTTACCAAGCTGCTTTACATCGCTCCGGAAACCCTCACCAAGGATGAAAACATCGAGTTTTTCCGTACTGTAAACGTTTCTTTCATTGCCGTTGATGAAGCCCACTGTATTTCCGAATGGGGACACGATTTTCGACCGGAATACCGCCGCATTCGTGCCATGTTGGATGGCATAGGGCAAGACGTGCCGATCATCGCGCTCACCGCTACTGCTACGCCAAAGGTACAGTCAGATATATTAAAGAACCTGGGTTTGCGCAGTGAGCAAGCCTTTGTGTCTTCCTTTAACCGGGAAAACCTCTATTACGAGGTGCGCCCCAAAGGAAAACCAGAGCAAGCCATGCGCCAGATCATTCAGGTGATCAAAAGCCTATCGGGTCAATCGGGGATCATTTACGTACAAAGCCGCAAAGCTGCCGAAGACATTGCCAAAGTGCTGCAAGTCAACGACATCAAGGCTGCGCCTTATCATGCCGGATTGGACGCCAAAACGCGCACCAAAACCCAGGATGACTTTTTGATGGAAGAAGTGGATGTCATCGTGGCTACCATCGCTTTCGGAATGGGGATCGACAAACCGGATGTGCGTTTTGTGATCCACTACGACATGCCCAAGAGCATCGAAAACTACTACCAGGAAACAGGTCGCGCTGGTCGCGACGGTCTAGAAGGCCGTTGCATTGCGTTCTACTCCTATAAAGATATGCTCAAGTTGGAGAAATTTCTGCGCGACAAGCCCGTGGCCGAACGCGAAATGGGATCCCAACTCATGCAAGAGGTAATGGCCTATGCCGAAACCACCGCTTGCCGCCGGCAATTCTTGCTGCACTATTTTGGCGAAGATTACGACCACGAAAACTGTAGTTTGTGCGACAATTGCCGCTATCCCAAAGAGAAAATTGAAGTCACCCAAGAAATGCAGCATTCATTGCGGGTAGTAGATGAATTGGACGAAAACTTTACCATCAAGACTTTGCTCGATTTTGTACAGGGTACCGAAACCAAAGAAATCAAGGATTATTCGTTCAACAAAAAACCTTCTTTTGGGATTGGCAAACACCACGATGTCAATTTTTGGGAATCGGTTTACCGCCATGCCTTGCTCCAGGATCTGTTGTACAAGGATGTGGAAAGTTATGGCTTGCTCAAACTTTCTCAAAAAGGCCGCGATTACCTGAAAAAAACCTACCCCATTCAGATTCCACTCAACCACGATTACGAAAAAGAACACGTTGATACAAGTGAGGACGTAGGCCGTACCGCAGTGTTGGACGAAATACTCGTGGGCCTGCTCAAAGACCTGCGCCGCAGGGAAGCCAAACGGCACAATGTGCCTCCGTTTGTTATTTTCCAGGATCCCTCGCTGGAAGATATGGCTACACAGTACCCCATCTCGATGGACGACATGACCCACATCTCTGGGGTAAGCCGCGGTAAGGCGATTCGCTACGGAAAAGCCTTCATTGAACTCATCAAAAAGCATGTGGAGGAAAACGAGATCGATCGGCCAACCGATTTTGTGGTCAAACAAGTAGCCAACAAGTCCAAAATCAAGGTCAATATCATTCAAAACATCGATCGGAAGTCTCCACTCGAAGACATTGCGGAGTCCAACGACCTTACGATGGATGAATTGCTCGAAGAACTTTATGCAATCGTCCTTTCTGGTACCAAGGTCAACATCGATTATTACCTGGATGATACCATGGATGAAGCCATTCGTGACGACATTTACGAATACTTCCTCCATAGCGAAACCGACGATGACAAGGTGGCCTACAAAGCACTCAAAGACGATGACATCACTATGGACGAAATCCTGATGGTGAGGATTAAGTTTTTGTCGGAACTAGCCAACTAATCAGGCTTTTCCGAAGTTGCAGAAGTGTGTGCGAAAGAAAGTTTAAGCCTCCTTGTCAATTTTCAGGGTGACTTTAATTTTCTTTCGCCATTTCGTATTCAGGGCAATCTACGCGTAAGTCATGATTACTTAGTTGGGTGCTTAAAAACCTGCAGTAGTGTTTTTGGTTCTGTTTTTCGTAGAATTGGCAGGAAAAGCACATTCGTTGTAAACTAATTATCCCCACTTGCTGCAATTTATGGATCAACTCCAACAAGCTAACCAATAAGACTTCTTTTTGGGTGTCATTTAAATTTTCGATGGGCTTTTCAAAAGGCATTGCAAAAGAGGCGGTTTGTTGGGCAATTTTTTTGCCCGAATCCGTGAGACTGATGGTGTAAGTTCTCGCGTCTTCTGATGAGACCAGTCTTTCAATCAGTTCCTTTTGTGCGAGTACTTTTACCGAATCGCTGATTGTCGATTTGTCTAAATTAAATTCTTGAGCCAGGTAGCCTACCTTGCATTTTTCAGCAGAATGAAAAAGACAAAAAATAAGAATTCGGATTTGGATTGGACTCAGTTTTAATACTTGCCCTTGTTGCCAAAGCAAAACCCGAAAGGCCTCCCCTACGCGCTCCAGCGCCACAATAATCTTGTTTTCAATGTGTTGATTTTGATAATCTGGATCGAAGCTATTGGTCATGTGTTGTATTTTGTCCGGCGGTTAAAATACACAACCGCCGGACATTTCTATAAAAAATTGCTATGAAATTCCTGAAGTTGTGTCCACGCTAAACCTGAGCAATAGCACATCCTTCCATCTCGATGATGTAATATCCCTCCTGCTTGAAGGCTGCTTCCACTTCCGCGTTGGCTTCCTCCATGTGGCAAAAATTGCACTGTTTGGCAGTTAAGGGTTGGCCTTCTTGCCCTTTGCGTTTCAGGTAAGCTTTGCCCCACTCCGTAACTTGCTCAAATGGAGTATCATTCGGTACTACGATGTCAAAATGCATTACCCCTCCTTGAAGGGTAGTTACATAGGTATCAAAAACTGCTGCGTGCATAATTGATTGATTTAATTGGCAATGCCAACTATATTTGAGAAATTTTTTTAGAACTCTCCTTCGTGTACATAGGGGTAACACCAAAGCAAGGCTGTCAAGGTAACCGCTTTAAACCATGCAGTATACATGTCCTCTACCTGTTCAGCAGAATGTCCTTTTTTGGCCAAAAAGCCCTTGATGGTGTAGGTAATTGGAAAAATAAAGGCTACCATATACCGGAAATGAATGATCGGTGCAGCTTCAACGCCATCGGTCTTGTTCTTTTTGGAGGTGTGGTGTCGCAAGGCTATCTCATATTGGTAGTTGAGCCAATCTTGGTCATAGGGTCGATTGCAGAGGTCTAGTATCCACATTCCGAATCGTTTGCGCACAGCTGCGAGGTAATCAGGATTGGGAGCATCATTGAAAGAAAAATACTTCAACAAGTGCGTATTGCCTCCTACATAGCCATACCAAAGATCCAATACCTCATCAGTTTGATCTTGAAGCACTTCACCGGCTAGTTTTAATGCCTTTTCGTCTGCATCTGACCACAGTACGGTCTGTTTCAACAGATCTAGATCGTGTAAACCCAATGGTGATGCAGTCAAGCTGCTGGCACCATAGTCGTACCCTTTGATTTGAGTAGCCATTTGATTGTTTTTTTGATTTGCCCAGCCAAGGCTGGCACAAATTGATTGGTTAATTTATGATGAGACAAAGGTATGGAATTATAATTGGCAATGCCAACTATTTTTATGATTATTTTTTACCTCTCCTTTTTTTAGCGATCAAATGGCCGAGTATCCATGATGCGGAGTCGCTTGCGTTTGCCTAATTCTACGATTTTATGCTTTAAAATTTTTGGCAAAAGAAATCCAGTGAGGTATGCCGATCCACTTACAATGGCATCACTCCATTCGTAATGGGTAGTCGGATTTTTATCGGTAAGGGTACCAACCAAGGCGATGCCCGACCAACTGATGCCGAACAAACGCAAGGAAGTTCCCACCGCTTTGGCCCAGTTTTTATCGTAGCGCAAAGCAGAAATTTCTTTGAGGGGAATGGATATTTTCGGAAAAATCACCAAAGTGTCCTTGAAGTTGAGGTCTACGATTTCTGCGGTGTACCAGCCTTGTGCACCCCGCAATTGATAGGTGATGACCGTTCCAATCGGGATATTGATGTTTTTTGCCTTGCCGTAGCGTTCCAGGGCCAAAAACTTTTGGCCGAAGCAGGGTACAGTTCCGAGAAGGGCAACAATTGAAAGGATGGATATGCGGTGTAAAAATTTATGCTTCATGTACTTGTTTTCAAATAAGACCTGTTATTGCGTCGGTTGGTTGTCCGAATTGCGCAAAAGTTTCCCCAATCTACGCAATCCTCGATTCATGTTGACTTCAATTTCGCTGTACTCCAGGCCATCTTTGGCCACATAAATCACCATGAGGGCATAAACTTTGTCGGAATTTTCCAAATTGTGGTATAGCAAATGCTTGTTGAGTCGGTAAGCCTCCCGGATCTGGCGGCGCAGACGGTTGCGGTCTACCGCTTTTTTGAACTTCTTTTTGGGGACACTGACGGTAAACTGTGCCGAAAAAGCAGCCTGATCTGCTTCCATGGGCAACCAAACAAAACGCAAAGGATACTGGCCAAAAGATTGCCCTTCCTTAAACATCAGCCCAATCGCTTTCCAGCTTTTGAGTCGTTCTTCCCGTCTAAATCGCAAATCTTTTTCCACTTTTCAAAAATATCTTCTAATTTAGCTCAAACATAAGCAACGGATCGGAAATAGTTTCCGTTCCATGCATTTGCCTTTCACATTTACACAGCCTTTGGATTCATTTTGTTTGCTCATCGTTTCAATTTTGATTCATGTACCACGATCCAAAGGAAAAATTAAGCATCAAGAGCTGGGCTGAGGAGGATCGCCCACGCGAGAAACTGCTTCTAAAAGGAAAAAAACAACTGACGGATGCCGAATTGCTGGCCATCATTCTGGGTTCAGGCAACCGAGATGAATCGGCACTGGGTTTGGCCAAACGGATTTTGCAAGCTTACGCCGCCGATTTGAATGAATTGGGGCGCAGCAGCATCCGCGAACTCACCGAGCGTTTTAACGGCGTAGGTGAAGCCAAAGCCATTTCCATCATTGCTGCCCTGGAATTGGGCCAACGCCGCAAGCTGTTGTCTTTGCAAAATCGCCCCTTGATCAGCAGCAGCAAGGAAGCGTACCTGGCCTTGGCGCCGCTGCTGATGGATCTGGACACCGAAGAATTCTGGATTCTCCTGCTCAATCAAGCCAATCGGATGATTGGTCGCGAAAAAATAAGTGCAGGAGGCCTCGCCATCACTTCGGTGGATTCCCGGGTGGTATTCAAAAAAGCCCTGGAAAGCAACGCGACCAGTATTGTGTTGTGCCACAACCACCCATCGGGCAACTTGCGGCCCAGTCAAGCCGATCTCGACCTGACCCAACGCATGCGCAAGGCTGGCGAGCAACTGGAAATTCTGGTGCAAGACCACCTGATTGTAAGTGAGGCAGGCTATTACAGCTTTGCCGATGAAGGAATCATTTAAAAAACGTCATCTATGAAATTTTTGCCATTTACTTTGCTGTTCTGCGCCATTTGTACCTTTGGTCAGGCCCAAACCGACGAGCGTACCGCTGTTGTAGCGGTCATTCAACAGTTTTTCGACGGCATGCGTGCCAACGACAGTGTGAGCATCAAAGCTACCCTGCATCCTGATGCTCAGCTAAAAACGACCACCTTTGATAAAGAAGGGAAACCACGATTGGTCTCCGAAGCCATGACCAAGTTTGTTACTGCGGTAGGCAAACCCTCTCCCAAAAAACTGGATGAGCGCATCTGGAGTTACGATGTGCGCATCGATCAAAATCTCTCCACCGTTTGGACGGAGTATACTTTTTTCCTTGGCGATCAAATGAGCCACTGTGGGGTTAATGCCTTTCAATTGATGAAAACCACCGAAGGCTGGAAGATCATCCAGATCATCGACACGCGCCACAAAGACAATTGCATCACCACAATGCCTGACCACCAGAAAGAAATTTCCAGTTTCATCGATGCCTGGCACCGGGCTGCCTCGACTGCCGATGAGGACAAATTCTTCGGCGCCATGAGTGCCGATGGGGTATTTCTGGGAACGGACGCCTCCGAGCGCTGGTTGACTCCGGCCATGCGCAAAGACATGCAAAAAGCTTTTGACAAAGACGTTGCCTGGGACTTTAAGGCCAAAAACCGCAACATCGCTGTATCACTAGATGGTCGCTACGCCTGGTGGGACGAATTGCTGGATACCTGGATGGGACCTTGCCGTGGATCTGGTGTACTGGAAAAAAGCGGACAAAACTGGAAAATCAAACAGTACAACCTGGCGCTGATGGTGCCAAATGAGAAGATAAAGGAAGTGATGAAGGTGGTGAAGTGAGGGTAAATGTTGATGGAACGAAATCCAGATGCAAACGCGTTATGTTTAAAGTTTGCATTTGGATTTTGTCAAGTTAACATGTAATTTTATAAAAAAGTAGTTGATGTTTAGAAAAATCATACAATCGGAAATCGGAAAAAACGAGGTGCTAATTTCTTTACCTGAAATGTACATTGGTAAAGAATTGGAAATTCTTGTGTTTACAAAAGAAGAAGGCTTGGATAAAGCATATTTTGATGATTCTGCAAGAGAAGAAATTACAACAAAATTTGCGGAAGCTGAAGGGGGGTATTCAAGGCTAAATTCTTTTGAAAATTCTGATTTAAATGAAGCAGATGAGTTGAAGCATTTGCTTCAACGTGGCCAAGAATTAATAAACAACGTTGAACAAAGACCTAAAAAGCAAATTTCTTTCACCGTATTGAATACGCAAGGTCAATCTTTTATTTTTAATCGCGAAGAAGCCAATGAACGATAAAATTTTTATTGATAGTAATGTGCTGATCTACGCCCATACGGATCTTGATTTACACAAACAAAACATTGCTCAAGAAATTATCACAAATGACTATACCGTTATCAGTACCCAAGTACTACAAGAAGCTTCAAACATTCTATTCAAAAAATTCAAATTCAGCTGGGCTGAAATACTGGTTGTAATTCGAGAAGCGGTTCAGAACAACGAAGTACATATCAATACGCCTGAAACTGTTATTGAAGCCTGTCGAATTGCGAATCGATACGGGTTTTCTTTTTACGATAGCCTTATTCTTGCTGCTGCACTTGAAAGTGGTTGTGCAAAACTCGAATCAGAAGATCTTCAAAACAATCAAAACATTGACAATTTGTTGGTGGTTACCAATCCATTTCAGCTCACCTAGTATGACGCAAATAATTACTTCCCGATTTTTTTAGAGTCTTTTGAATAAGAAGCTCACTTGAATTGAACCGTTCGACTTCTTATTCAAAACCCAAAATCGGGAAGTTAATTTTTCTGCGTTACTTGAACGGATGCTTCCCCTGCGGCAAAGCCGCGAATGGATGGTACTCCCCCTTCAATCCCAACACCTCTGCCTCCCGAATGCTGTGTACCAAAGCAATCGAAGGCGCGGCCTCAGTCAATCCAAACCCTTCTCCAGCCAGGATTCTCCGATAACTGGCCGTATGCAAGTCGGTAAAGCCTTCGCTAAATTCCAATTCCTGGCCATCGATGCGAATAGAGCGGAAAGTACGGCCTCCTTTTTCACGTATTGATTCCGGAAGGGTACTTTCATCGATACTCAAAAACCAGCGTACCCGCGCATGCTCCAACTCCAGAAAACCCGCAGCCCGATCATGGCTGTGCAGGTGTACCTCACTTTTTTGCACCGCACCAAAAATCCAGATCAGCATGTCAAAAAAATGGATACCGATATTGGTAGCAATGCCACCCGATTTGGGCATTTCGCCTTTCCAACTGGCATAATACCAAGAACCCCGTGCCGTGATGTAACTCAGGTCAACCTCGTATTTTTTTGAAATGGGTTGGTGCTCTACTTTTGCTTTTAGCGCTTGAATAACTGGGTGCAAGCGCAATTGGAGAATGGTATACACCCGGCGGCCGGTTTCGGCTTCGTTGCGCTGCAAAGCCTCGGCATTCCAGGGATTGAGTACGAGTGGTTTTTCACAAATGACATCCGCTCCCTGGCGCAAACCAAAGCGAATATGGGCATCGTGCAAATAATTGGGCGAACAAATGCTCACAAAATGCAGGGTTTGGCCATTTTGCCGAAACTTCTCCAGGTGACGGTCGAAGCGCTCGATTTCTACAAAAAAAGCAGCATTGGGAAAGTAGGAATCCATCACCCCAACCGAGTCGTTGGGGTCAACGGCAGCAATCAGGCGGTTTTCGGTTTCCTTGATGGCCCGCAGATGCCGGGGGGCAACAAAACCAGCTACCCCGATGAGGGCAAAATTTAGATCTTTCATAGTTTGCTTACCAGACCTGCTTCCAAGCGATACTGTTCGCCGGAGCCAGGGCATACCGCAGTATTTTGTTCATCAAATTCGAGGCGCTCGCCGTATTCGCTCATCCAACCGATTTGTCGAGCCGGATTGCCCACCAGCAAAGCGTAAGGTGGCACGTCTTTGAGTACCACTGCGCCTGCGCCAATAAAGGCAAACGCACCAAGGCGAATGCCGCAAAGTATGGTGGCATTGGCCCCGATGGTGACGCCTTTTTCTACCCAGGTTTGGCGGTATTCCCCTTTGCGCACCACGGCACTACGCGGGTTGTACACGTTGGTAAAAACCATAGACGGCCCCAAAAAGACATCGTCTGCACAGATGACCCCCGAGTACAAGGATACGTTGTTTTGGACTTTGACATTTTTTCCCAGCACTACGTCATCGGCCACAAATACATTTTGTCCCAGGCTACAATTTTCGCCAAGGTGAGCGCCAGTCATCACGTGGCAAAAATGCCAGATTTTGGTGCCTGCACCGATTTGGGCACCTTCGTCCACAATGGCAGTTGGATGTTGGTAATGCATAAAGTTGAATCGTTCATTAATCCTTAGTAGTGGGGCAAAAATGAACACTTATTTTTTTGTCTCCCCTTACAATGTATCAAACTTGGAAATCGCCCCGGTTTTTTCCAGCAGTTCGCTCAACGACATTTGGGTATGCCGGATGTCTTGCCAGTCTTTGAGGATAATCCCTAAGGTCGATTCTACGGTTTCTTTGTCCAAATGATCGATGTGGAGATTAGCCAATGCGGTGGCCCAATCGAGGGTTTCGGCTACGCCGGGTACTTTATCCAATCGCAATTGACGCAATTCGCGCATGAAGGCGCAGATCTGTTCGCCCAGTTTAGCATCAATTTCTGGCACTTTGCTGCGCACAATTTGCAGTTCTTTTTCAAAGTCAGGGTAATCGATGTACAAATACAAACATCGCCTGCGCAGTGCTTCCGACAATTCCCTGACCCGATTGCTGGTGACAATCACATAAGGCCGATGGGTAGCACTGATCGTGCCGATTTCGGGGATGGTGATTTGCCAATCGGACAGCACTTCTAACAAAAAACTCTCGAATTCTTCATCTGCGCGGTCGATCTCATCGATCAGCAGCACTGGAGCTTTGTGGTGGGTGATGGCTTGCAGCAGTGGCCGTTTGAGCAGAAATTTTTCACTGAAAATATTTTTCTCCCGCTCGGCCAGGTCGATCGAAAGCCCTTCTTCCAGCTTGAGGTACAACAATTGTTGCTGGTAATTCCATTCGTATAGCGCGTGATTGGCGTCCAGCCCTTCGTAACATTGCAATCGGATCAGATCGGTATCGAGCGCTTTGGCCATTACTTTGGCAATTTCGGTTTTGCCAACGCCAGCCGGCCCTTCTACCAACAAGGGTTTGCCCAGCCGCATCGATAAGAACATGGAAAGCACTATCGGCTTCTCGGTGATGTACCCCTGTGCGGCCAGTAAACCCTGAACCTGTTCGAGAGAAACCATGGCGTTTTATTTGTGGATCAAAGGAGTAAACTCATTTTCGTTTTTTGCAATAACAACCGTCGCTACCGCATTCCCGATCAGGTTGGTGATGGCGCGTGCCTCCGACATGAAGCGGTCTACGCCTACCAATAGCCCCAGACCCTCGATTGGAATCTGTGGAAAAGAAGACAACGTAGAAGCCAGTACGATAAACCCACTGCCCGTAACGCCGGCAGCGCCCTTGGAAGTCAGAATCAAGATGCCAATGATGTAGATCTGCTCTTGCAAACTGAGGTGCACGCCAAATACCTGCGCGATGAACAAAACCGACATCGACAAGTAGATACTCGTGCCATCCAAATTAAACGAGTAACCCGTGGGGATAATCAAACCCGCAGCCTGCTTGGAGCAGCCGTAGCGTTCCATTTTATCAATCATGCGCGGCAGCACCGATTCGGAAGAAGAAGTACCCAATACAATCAGGATTTCCTCTTTGATGTAGCCCAGCAATTTCCACAAACTCACTTTTGAAAAATAGCAGATCAAGTTCAAGACTACAAAAATGAACAGCGCCATGGTGATGTACACCGTGAGCATCAGCATGGCCAAGGGTTTGAGTGTGCCCAACCCATATTTGCCCACCGTATAGGCTATCCCCCCGAAAGCACCCAGGGGGGCTAGCACCATGATCATGGCCATTATTTTGAACAACACTTGCAGGATTTTATCAAAGGTTTTGAGCAAGGA
>NZ_JBBAKG010000082.1:27225-28790 GCF_040403615.1 Haliscomenobacter sp.
ATCAGCGCAAAAGTGGTAACGGTAATGAAGTACAACAAAGCTTTGCCCCCAATGCGCCCAAACTGCCGGATATCGCTCACCTTGCCAATGCCCGTCACGATGGTGAGAAATATGATGGGGGCAATCACCATCTTGATCATGTTGATGAAAGTCTTGGCAATGGGCTGCATGGCTTCGCCCGTTTTAGGGAAAAAAGCGCCCACCATTGCTCCCAACGCAATGGCAATCAAGACCCTGAAAGTAAGGTTGTTGTAAAATTTTGGTCGAACCAGTTGTACAGGATGGCCTTCAGCGGCAGGATCAGGGACAAAAGATGGTATCATGCGTAACGATGCTTTGCTTGATAGATGTAGATGAATAAAACCTTGACTTGACGTAAATATAATCCAAAAACGCAGGCTTGCGCTACCCTCCACGAAAAATGCCAGGGTATTTTACACTTCTGCCGTTGAGATTTGTTGTACTTTCGAAACAAGTTCAATAAAAAATTCTGCCATGCAACCATTCAGATCCCTTGTGTTATTCCCTGTTGTAGTGTTGTTGAGTGCCGCTTGTGGCCACTTTAATCCGCCACCACCCAAACTCTTCAACAACACACCTGCCTCCAAATTGCCCTTGAGCCAGATCAAGCTTCCGGAGGGATTCAAAATCGAGATTTATGCTGAGGATGTAAAAAATGCCCGCTCGATGTGCCTTTCTCCCAATGGAACCCTCTTTGTAGGCACCCGAGACGCCGGAAATGTGTATGCCCTGCAAGATACCGACGGCGACCATAAGGTGGATAAAATGTACACCCTGGCCAAAGGCTTGAACATGCCCAATGGAGTCGCCCTGCGCGATGGCGACTTGTACATCGCAGAAGTCAACCGCATCATCAAACTGGAGAACATCGAAACAGCCTTGGCCAATCCGCCACAACCGGTGGTGGTATACGACCAATACCCTACCGAAAAACACCACGGTTGGAAATACATCGCCTTTGGGCCGGATGGAAAATTGTACGTTCCCGTAGGTGCGCCCTGCAACATTTGTGAACCCGACAAAGAAATTTATGCCTCGATTACTCGCCTGGATCTTGAAACCAAAAAAGTGGAAATCGTGCAGCGCGGTATCCGCAATACGGTTGGCTTTACCTGGCATCCCGACAACAAGGAGCTGTGGTTTACCGACAATGGCCGCGACATGCTCGGCGACGATCTGCCTTCTTGTGAGCTGAACCATGCTACCCGTGATGGCATGAATTTCGGTTATCCGTATTGCCACCAGGGAGATTCGGCTGATCCCGAATTCGGCAGCAAACATCCATGCAGCGATTTCATTGCGCCAGCTCAAAAATTAGGGCCTCACGTGGCACCGCTCGGACTGGAATTTTACACCGGAAAAATGTTTCCCGCAGCCTACAAAAACCAGATCCTGGTTGCCTTGCACGGCTCCTGGAACCGGACCAAAAAAAGTGGCTACTCCATCATGATGGTCACCTTGGACAACAAAAACCAGGTTACCAGCTATAAGCCGTTTGCCGAAGGCTGGCTCAACAATGAATCGCAAGATGTATGGGGTCGCCC
>NZ_JBBAKG010000083.1:0-1300 GCF_040403615.1 Haliscomenobacter sp.
GTTTCAACCCCTACCCTCTTTGAATTCCTGAAGCAGTACTGTACGGAGGAAGAAGTTGAGGCATTTGTAATCGGTGAACCAAAAAACCTGGACGACACTCCTGCTCAAATCCATCACCTGGTCATGGGATTTGTCAAGCAAATAGAAAAACTTTTTCCTGATAAAAGAGTTATTCTGCGTGACGAACGATTTACGTCAAAAGATGCTGCTCGTTCTATCCTCCAAAGTGTACCCAGCCGAAAAAAACGGCGAGAAAAGGGCTTGGTGGATAAAGTAAGTGCCATCATCATTTTGCAGGAATACCTTGAAAAATACAAATATTCGTAAGACCATGTTGTTACCTATTTATGCCTACGGGCATCCTGTTTTGCGCAAGAAAGCTGAAGAAATTACGCCTGACTATCCCGAGCTTGAAAAACTGATTGCGGATATGTGGGAAACCATGTACCACGCCGAAGGCGTTGGCTTGGCTGCGCCACAAGTTGGTCGACCAATTCGCTTATTTGTTATCGATACCATCCAACTGGAAGAGAAAGGGAAGGATGTAAAAGGATTCAAAACCGTTTTCATCAACGCTGAAAAAATTGAGGAAAAAGGTAAAATATGGGCTTACGAAGAGGGCTGCCTCAGCATCCCCGATATTCGCGGCGATGTGGACCGTTTGGATACTTTAACCCTCCGCTACCTGGATCATAACTTTGAAGAGCATACCCGCACGTTCGACGGCATCAATGCCCGCGTGATTCAACACGAATATGACCACATTGAAGGGGTATTGTTTATTGAATACCTCAAACCCGTCAAAAAAGCCATGATCCGGGGAAGACTGGAAAATATCCGCAAAGGCAAGGTGAAGGTAGATTACAAAATGAGGTTTGCATAAGACATACTGGTAACTTTGTTACGGTCTCGTGCATCATTTTCTGCCAAAATCCGCCGGAATTTCACCCCAATCCTCTGTTTCCCACTTGATCAATTTATTGGAAAAAGTATGGTCTTGCAGCCATTGCTCTGCCCGATCGATAACCTCGTACAGCTCTTCGGTTTTTGTATTTTCTACCAAAGTGGTCTTGCATTTTTTTTGCTTGATCCACTTCATGGCGTTGACCGAATCGGAGTAAATGGGGTAGTTCCAGCCTTTTTTCTGGCACAAGGCCAGGGCGTGTACTAAAGCCAGAAATTCGCCAATGTTGTTGGTGCCCAAGGGAAACTCCTTGTGAAATATTTGCTCTTTCGAATCCGTCCATACGCCCTGGTATTCCATTTTACCGGGATTGCCGCTACACGCTGCATCAACGCT